>NZ_SOPU01000026.1:34477-34710 GCF_004402115.1 Pseudomonas sp. F01002
GCGCGAGGCGTCGTACGCAGCGATCCTGGTCATTCCTCTTTGAACGCCGCAAGCAAGCGTTCACGCAAAGGTTTCAAGCCGCAACGCGATCCTTGTAGCAGCTGGCGAAGCCTGCGTTCGGCTGCGCAGCAGTCGTAAAACCTGAGTTTGCGGTCTTCCTGAAACACCGCATCGTCCGATTTCACGACTGCTGCGCAGCCGAACGCAGGCTTCGCCAGCTGCTACAAGGATCG
>NZ_SOPU01000026.1:34739-48090 GCF_004402115.1 Pseudomonas sp. F01002
TGTTGCGGCTTGACTGACTGGCATTAACCACAGACCCAATCACAAACGACCGTGTGCGGATTACACGGTCGGGTCATTGAGGCGTGAGGCGTCGAATGCAGCGGTCATGCTCATTCCTCTTTGAACGCCGCAAGCAGGCGTTCACGCAAAGGTTTCATCAGGTAATTCATAAAGGTGCGTTCCCCCGTCACCACCGTGACATCGGCGAGCATGCCGGGGCGCACCAGCAGGCCGGCGGCCTGCAGCGAGGCGACGGTGTCGGCGGGAATTTCGACCTTGGCGGAAAAGTACGGCTGGTGCGTCTGTTCATTGATCAACTGGTCCGCCGACACCGTAGTCACCGTGCCGGTGACCGTCGGCGTATCCACCCGTTGCAGCGCGGTGAAATGCACATGCACCGGCAGACCCGGGCGCAACTTATTGGCCATCAGCGGCTCGAAACGCGCGGTGATCGCCATCGGCGCATCCAGCGGCACCACTTGCATCAGGGTTTGGCCGGCCTGCGCAACGCCCCCGACCGTATGAATGTTCACGTCCATGACCTGCCCGGACACCGGCGCACGGATCGCACCGTTGTCGACTTCAAACTGCAAGGCACGAATCTGATCGGCATAACCTGCCGCCTCGGCAGAGACCTCGCTGAGCTGGGTTTCGGCATCGCGGCGAAATTCCTGCTGCGCCTGCAAGGCCTTGAGCCGGCTTTCATTGATCGCCTGGCGGGTCCTGCCGACATCGCCCACCCCGGAGGAAATCTGCCCGGCCAATTGGGCTGCGTTGCGTTCGGCCTCGAAGAGTTTGTTGCGCGGAATGTAGCCTTCACTGGCCAATCCACGCAGGCCTTCCAGCTCTTGCTGCTGGAAGCGCATCTGCGTGTCGTAGTTGCGCTTGAGGCCTTCGTAGCCTTGCAACTGCTGCTGCAATGCCGCGGCTTCGTGTTCGATGATCTGCAAGCGGCTGCCCAGTTCTGCGCGGCGGGTCAGAAACAACTGGCTCTGCAAGGCCATGGCGGCCTTGACCCGCGGCTCGGCGGCATGTTCCAGCAGTTCAGCGGGCCATTGAATGTCGGCTGAGCCCAGGCGCTCGGCAATCAACCGCGCCTCGACGCTGCGATCGTTGAGCAACTTGCCCAACGTCACGTCCCGTTGCGACTGCGCCTGCACCGTATTGAGCTGCACCAGCAACTGCCCCTGGGTGACGCGGTCGCCATCGCTGACCAGCAGCTTTTCCACTACCCCGCCGACCAATGACTGCACAGCCTTGCGTTCGCCCGCCACCACCACGGTGCCACTGCCCACGACACCCTGGTCGAGTGGCGCGAGGCAGGCCCAAAGCAGGAAGCCGCCCAGCGTCAGGACCAGGAAACCCACACCATAGCGTGCTGCCCCCCCGGCGTCGGTATTGGCGCAGGGCAGCGTTGTGGCGCCGCGCACGCTCGGCCGTTGCTCGCTGTACGTTTGTGTTCCGGGGGTCAGATCACGCATCTTTGCCAGCCTCCCTGACCGCGGCCGGTCTTGGCCCCGGCATCAATGCTTTGAGCACCCGGTCCCGTGGACCGAATGCTTGTTGAGTGCCGTCCTTGAGCACCAGGATGTGATCGACCACCGCCAGCACATTAGGCCGGTGGGTAATCAGCACCACGGTGCTGCCAGCAGCCTTGAGCGCACGGATGGCCTGCACCAGCGCCTGCTCCCCGGCTTCATCGAGGTTGGAGTTGGGCTCATCGAGCACAATCAGCGACGGGCGCCCATAGAGCGCGCGAGCCAGGCCGAGACGTTGCTTTTGTCCACCGGACAAGCCAAGCCCGCCGGGGCCCAGCGGCGTGTCGTAACCCTTGGGGAACCTCAGGATCATCTCGTGAATGCCGGCGTGACGCCCGGCGGCGATGATCTTGTCGGCGTCCTGCTCGCCAAAGCGGGCAATGTTGTCGGCCACACTGCCGTCGAACAGCTCGATGTCCTGCGGCAGGTATCCAAGGTGCGGGCCCAGGGCGTCGTGGGACCATTGACTGATCTCGGCGTCGTCCAGGCGCACCGACCCGCCCATGGCCGGCCATACCCCGACCAGCGCCCTGGCCAGCGTTGATTTACCACTGGCGCTGGGGCCGACGACGGCGAGTACATCACCTTTGGCCAGGCTGAAATTGATGCCCCGCAGGATCGGTTGCGTGGCGCCGGGCGGGCCGACATACAACTGCTCCAGGCGCACTGCCCCGGTGGGCGGAGGCAAAGGCATGCGCAGGCGCTCGCGCGGATGCTGGGCAAGCAGTTGACTCAGGCGCTGGTAGCTCTGGCGGCCGGAGTTGAATTGCTTCCACGAGCCGATGGCGATTTCCACGGGCGCCAGGGCACGCCCCAGCAGCAGCGACATCGCAATCATCATGCCCGCCGACAATTGGCCTTCAAGCACCAGCAACGCCCCCAAGCCTAGTGCCAGCGACTGTCCGGAGATGCGCACGAAACGGGTCATCGAAGTGATACGCGCGCCGCGGTCGCTGGCATGGGCCTGGGCGGCAATGATGCGTTGCTGCAGCAGGCTCCAACGCTGGCGCAACGGCCCGAGCATGCCCAGGGCCTGGATGACTTCGGCATTGTGAAACGTGCTGTTTACATAGATCGACGACTGCACGCCCAGGCGATTGGCTTCGCCCAAGCGTGTGCGAGTCGACAATTCGCCCCACAGCGCCAGGCCGATCAGCACCAGGGCCAGAACCAGCGTCAGTACGCCGAACCATGGATGAAAGATGAACGCCACCAGCAGGAAGATTGGCAACCACGGCGCATCGAGCAAGGCGATCAGGCCCTGGCCGGTGATCAACTGCCGCAGCGTCGCCAGATCGATGAGCACCTGCGCCGGGTTGGCGTTGTGCTCGCGCAGGCTGCGAGCGAAGGCTGCGTCGAAAATCCGCTCGCCCAAGGCATCGTCCAGCCCCGCGCTCATACGAATCATCACCTCGCCGCGTGCCCACTCGATCAGGGCGCTGAACATGAACAGTCCCAGGGCGATCAAGGTGAGCATGAACAAGGTGGTTTCGTTGCGGCTGGTGAGGACCCGGTCGTACACCTGCATCATGTAGAGCGACGGCACCAGCACCAGCAGGTTGATCACCCCACTGAACAGCGCCAGCGACCAGAACACCCGGCGATAGCTTAATAAAGCGGCATCAATGTCATGACGCGGATCGAGAAGCAAACCCATAGAGTGTCGCTCGCAAAAGGAAAAGTCGGTTCAAGACGCAATCCATCGCGAACGTTTTGCCCTAAGGCATGGAGAAAACACTAAACGTAGCTGGATGCGCCGCAATCAGAGACGGTCCTTGTCGCTACAGGCGCCAATTACTGACCACGCAACCAGGGGTTAGTGCCGGTTCGACGGGCTGGGGTTCAATGTGGGTGACGGGCGGGGATGTTGGAGGCAGAGTTCTTGATCTCGTCCTCAACAAGCCCAACACAATACGCACAAACCAAAACGCCGCTCAAAGAGCGGCGTTTTTGCGTATGGAGCGGGAAACGAGGTTCACCTGTATATTGCGAGCCTCAAGCGTTTCAGCTCCAGGGACGATCTCCATTCTCGTCCTTGATGCGGGTCGGCAGGCCCATCACATCCAGCGCCTTGAGGAATGGCTCAGCCGGAAGTTCCTCGACGTTGGCCATGCGCTGCACGTCCCACTCGCCACGGGCGACCAGCAGGGCTGCGGCCACGGGCGGCACGCCTGCGGTATAGGAAATGCCCTGACTATCAGTTTCCGCGTAAGCGTCTTCATGATCAGCCACGTTGTAGATGAACACTTCGCGCGGCTGACCATCCTTGGTGCCCTTGACCAGATCGCCGATGCAGGTTTTGCCGGTGTAGCCGGGCGCCAGCGAGCTCGGATCAGGGAGCACGGCCTTGACCACTTTCAGCGGTACGACTTCCAGGCCCTCGGCGGTCTTGACCGGTTGCTCGGAGAGCAGGCCGAGGTTCCTGAGCACGGTGAACACATTGATGTAGTGCTCGCCGAAGCTCATCCAGAAACGCACGTTGGGCACGTCGAGGTTTTTCGACAGCGAGTGCACTTCATCGTGGCCGGTCAGGTACAGGTTCTGCGCGCCTACGACCGGCAGGTCGTCGGTGCGTTTGACTTCGAACATCGTGTTGCTGGTCCACTGACTGTTCTGCCAGCTCCACACTTGTCCGGTGAATTCGCGGAAGTTGATTTCCGGGTCGAAATTGGTGGCGAAATACTTGCCATGGGAACCGGCGTTGACGTCGAGAATGTCGATCGAATCAATGCGGTCGAAATACTGTTGTTGCGCCAATGCTGCATAGGCGTTGACCACGCCCGGGTCGAAGCCCACGCCGAGAATGGCGGTAATGTTCTTCTCTTTGCACTCTTCGAGGTGGTTCCACTCGTAGTTGCCATACCAGGGCGGCGTCTCGCAGATTTTGCCCGGTTCTTCGTGAATGGCGGTGTCCAGATAGGCCACGCCGGTATCGATGCAGGCGCGCAGCACCGACATGTTGAGGAAGGCGGAACCGACGTTGATGACGATCTGCGATCCGGTTTCGCGGATCAGCGCCTTGGTCGCTTCCACATCCATGGCGTTCAGCGAGAAGGCCTGGATTTCGGCGGGCACTTTGAGGCTGCCCTTGGCCTTGACGCTGTCGATGATGGCCTGGCACTTGGAGATGTTGCGCGACGCGATAGCAATACGACCGAGTTCATCGTTGTGCTGCGCGCACTTGTGGGCCACCACCTTGGCGACACCTCCTGCACCAATGATAAGCACGTTCTTCTTCAATTTTTCTCTCTCTCCTTCTCTGCCAGCTTACGAAAGGCTGGACATGTAGTCGTTGTAACCAAACTCACGAACCACCTCGACAGTACCGTCGAGTTGTTTCACCACGATGGACGGCATTTTCAAGCCGTTGAACCAGTTCTTCTTGACCATGGTGTAACCCGCTGCGTCGATGAACGACAGCCGATCCCCGATAGCCAAAGGACGATCAAATTGATACTCACCGAAAATGTCTCCGGCCAGACAGGATTTGCCGCACACCATGTAAGTGTGCTCACCCTCGCTGGGCGCCAGCTTCGCATTCAGGCGATAGATCAGCAGATCGAGCATATGCGCTTCGATGGAGCTGTCCACAACCGCCAGGTGCTTGCCGTTGTAGAGGGTGTCGAGCACGGTGACTTCCAGCGACGCGCTCTGCGTGATGGCCGCTTCGCCCGGTTCCAGGTAAACCTGCACGCCGTATTTTTGCGAGAAGCTCTTGAGGCGCGCACAGAACTCGTCCAGCGCGTAGCCTTCACCAGTGAAGTGGATGCCGCCACCGAGGCTGACCCACTCGACCTTGTGCAGCAAGTCGCCGAAGCGTTCTTCGATAGTGCACAGCATCTGGTCGAACAGGCCGAAATCACCGTTCTCGCAGTTGTTGTGGAACATGAAGCCAGAGATCTGCTCGATGACCTGCTCGATCTTCTCCGGGTCCCACTCGCCCAGACGGCTGAACGGTCGCGCAGGGTCGGCCAGCAGATAATCCGAGCTGCTCACCTGCGGATTGACTCGCAGGCCGCGCACCTTGCCGGCCGAAGCCTCGGTGTAGCGCTGCAACTGACCGATGGAGTTGAAGATGATCTTGTCGCAGTTGTCGAGCATCTCCTCGATCTCGTCGTCGGCCCAGGCCACGCTGTAGGCATGGGTCTCGCCAGCGAACTTCTGTCGACCGAGCTTGAGCTCGTAGAGCGACGACGACGTGGTGCCGTCCATGTATTGCTGCATCAGGTCGAACACCGACCAGGTGGCGAAGCACTTGAGTGCCAGGAGCGCCTTGGCCCCCGATTGTTCGCGCACATAGGCGATCTTCTGCATGTTCGCCAGCAGCTTTTGTTTATCGATGAGGTAGTACGGTGTTTTGATCATTTCGAGGCGCCTCCGGCAAGGCCAGCCAAAAAAGGATGCGCATTGTGCCTTCACTGGCTACATATCGAAAGAGCAGGAAGCACTGTCCACGCGAATCGTGGCTCAATTTAAGTCCCAGGCACCCAGCAAGCCAGAGTGACGGTCTTTGCCCCCAGGCCCCGTCACATCGCCGCGCTACTGATCCCGCCACAGATTCGCTACTATGTTTGACCGTCAGCTTTCCTTAATCTGGAGCCCGAATGCCTAATCAAAAGGACATCGCCGCCGAAAGCGGCGCACCGATGATTCCTGAACAGCGCCGTGAATTGATGCTGCGACAGTTGCGCAAGCATCAGGTGCTGAGCGTTCATCAGTTGATGGAAATGTTCGACTGTTCGCACATGACCATACGTCGCGATATCGCGTTGCTGGAGCAGGAAGGTCGTGCTTACTCGGTAACGGGTGGGGTGCGGATCGCCAGCCAGCTCCATAGTGAGCCCAGCCACCAGCTCAAGGCGGTGGTCGAGTTGCCACAGAAGCAATCCATGGCCAAGCTCGCCGCCCGGCTACTGCATGCCGATATGACGATCTACCTGGATGCGGGAACCAGCACACTGGAAATCGTCCCCTACATCAAGGCGCTGTCCGGCATGACCGTGGTGACTAACGACTTCGGCATTGTCCAGGCGCTGATCGAAGCCCCCCAAGTCACGGTGATTCATACCGGCGGGCAGCTGGATCACTCCAATCAATCGTGCGTCGGCGGCCTGGCGGTTGCCACCCTGCGCCAGGTCGTCACCGACATCGCGTTCATATCGACCAGCTCATGGGATTTGCGTCGCGGCCTCACCACGCCTTCGGCCCTGAAGGTGGAGGTGAAACAAGCCGCGATGCAATCGGCCTCGCAAGTGGTGCTGGTGGCCAGCAGTTCGAAATACGGCACATTCAGCATGTACAAGATTGCCGGGCTAGAGCAGTTCGACATTATCCTCAGCGACGATGCGCTGACCCCGGCCGCGGCCGATGGCATTCGCAAGCAAGGTGTCGAACTGTTGTTGCCGTCTGACTGAAACGACGGGCTCCGGCAGCGTCCGTCGCCCCCCTCCTCTGTTGCGCTTAGCGCGCCTTCCAGTCCCGTAGCCATTGCAAGCCGGCCGAAGTATTGCCACGCGGCCGATACTCGCACCCTACCCAGCCGTCATAACCCAACTGGTCGATCAACTCGAACAGATAGGGATAGTTGACTTCTCCCAGGTCCGGTTCATGCCGGTCCGGCACGCCAGCGATCTGGATATGGCCGATCCCATCGAAGTCCCGTCGCAGTTTGGTGGCCAGGTCGCCTTCAACGATTTGGCAGTGATAACAGTCGAACTGAACCTTCAGATTACTGGCGCCTACTTCCTTGCAGATGGCCTGGGCCTGGTCCTGCCGGTTGAGGAAAAAGCCCGGTATGTCTCGTGTATTGATCGGTTCCAGCAGCACCGTGATACCGACCTTGGCCGCCCGGGCGGTGGCATAAGCGAGGTTCTCCAGGTACACGCCGTGATGCCGTGGGCGATCGCTTTCCGACGGCAACAGCCCAGCCATCACATGGATACGTGAATTGCCCAACACGCCGGCGTACTCCAGGGCGCGATCAAAACCGCTACGAAATTCACTCTCACGGCCCGGCAACGACACCGTGCCCCGCTCGCCCGCCGCCCAATCACCGGGCGGCGCGTTGAACAGCGCCTGCACCAGGCCGTTATCGCTCAAGCGTTGCTGGAGCTCTTCAGCGCTGTAGTCGTAGGGAAACAGATACTCCACCGCTTCGAAACCATCGGCAGCCGCGGCGGCGAAGCGATCCAGAAACGCATGTTCCGGGTAGAGCATGCTGAGGTTGGCAGCAAAACGAGGCATGGTAGCTCCTGAAATTAAGAGTTAGACAAATGGCCAGATCAGCAGGGTAATACAGAAACCCAAGGTGCCGAGCAACGTGGTCAACACCGTCCAGGTGCGCAAGCCGTCGGCCACGTTCAGCCCGGACAGTTTGGTGAAGATCCAGTAACCGGCGTCATTGATATGGGACATGGCCAACCCGCCACCGCCCATGGCCAGGCACAGCAGGGCCATGTGGTTCGGAGTGAGATTGAGGGCGCCAGCACCGGCAGACCGGTGGTGCGCAGCATATCGGAGACTACCGCGCCGATTCCGGTATCCACCAGCACCTTGCCAAACACCCCGCCGGCACCGGCAATCAGGATCACCATGGCCACACCGGGCAAGGCCGAGCCGATCACATCGGACACCTGAGTGCGGCTCCAGCCCCGACGCGAACCCAGCAACCAGGCACACAGCAAGGTGTCGATCAGCAGCGCCACCAGCGGCGCGCCGAGCACGGTCATGATGCCGCGCAGGGTCGATTCGGCAGGCAGCAACGAGGTGGACAGAGTCCCCAGCAGAATCAGAATGATGGGCAGCAGGATCAGGCTGACGATCAAACCAAACCCTGGTGGGGGTGCCGGCGGCAACTTGGAAACGATGCTGCTGGTGGACTCTTCCAGGCCCATGTGTGACACGGCCACAGCCGCTCGCTCAGTGCTCTTGTCGTTGCCATTGGACCAGGCGGCCAGATCCTCGTTGGTGACATGCGGGCCATAGACCTCGGCACGAATATCGTCGGTCATCGGGTACACCCGACGGGTCATGCGCCCGGCCACGCGGTAGCCGACATAGTAAAGGAACGCGGTGAGCGGCAGACCGAACATCAGCACGCGACCCAGGTTCGCGCCCAACTGACTGGCAGCGGCCACGGCGCCCGGGTGTGGCGGCAGAAAGGCGTGTACGGTCAACAAGGCCGCGCACATCGGCAGTGCGAAGACCAACAGCGGCTTACGCGCACTGCGCGCAATGCCATAGGCCAGCGGCATCAGGATGATCACGCCGACCTCGAAGAACACCGGCACCCCGACCATGAAACCGGCAATCGTCAGCGCCAGCGGTGTGCGCCGGTTGCCGAAACGAGTAATCAGGGTCTTGGCCAGCGCCTCAGCGCCACCGGAGAGTTCGATGATCCGCCCGATCATCGCGCCCAAGGCAATGATGATCGCGATATGGCCCAGGGTCTTGCCCATGCCGCCTTCGATGGTCGCCACCAGATCGGCCGGTTTCACCCCGGCCACCAGCGCCACCAGAATGCTCACCAGCATCAACGCTACGAAGGGTTGGAACTTGTACTTGAGCACCAGGAACAACAACAGCGCGATGCCCACCCCTGCGGTAATCATCAGGACTAACGGGCTCATTTCAGAACCCCTCCACGCCGGGTAAACGAAACGGTTCTGCCACTGAATCTGAAAATGCCGCAGTGAAGGTGAGTCATGCTTGGATTTCCTGTTGTTATTGTTTTTTCAGGCAAGCCGGGTCCGTCGAGAGTCGCTGCGCGTCTCATGTACAGGGCCTGCTGTATCGATTTGTCGTGTTAAGCCAGCGCTTTACCAGGTCGCGCCGAAGGTCTCTCGCAACTCGTCCAAAGCCGCCTGGTCGAGAGGTTCCGGTTTGGGATGGCTCATCAGCCAGAGCCGTGCAGTTTCCTCAAGCTCCTCCAGGGCGTAACTGGCCCTGGACACCGAACTCTCCCAGACCACCGGGCCAAGCCGTTCGAGCATCACGCCGCGAACACTATTGGCCAGCTGCGCGACTTGCTCGGCAACCTTCGGCGACCCGGGTCGCTGGTAGCCAATCAACGGGATATGTCCGACTTTCATGACCTGATACGGCGTCAGCGGCGGCAGGATGTCGTCCGCCTGCCAGACACCGGCCAGCGTCAACGCCACCAGATGAGTGGAATGGGTATGCACCACGCCGCCGACATTCGGGTTGCGGTCGTAGACCTGGCGATGCAGCGCCAGAGTCTTTGAAGGCCTGTCACCGGACACCCATTCGCCGGCCAGATTGACCTTGGCGATGGTCGCCGGATCGAGGCGCCCGAGGCAGACATCGGTCGGTGTGATCAACCAACCGTCATCCAGGCGCGCACTGATATTGCCGGCGCTGCCGACGGTATAACCGCGCTGGTAAAGGCTGCGGCCAACCTCGCAGATTTCTTCGCGCAGGGCGTTTTCGTTACTCACTGAGCACCTCCCGCGAGTTGGCTCAAGGCTTTGCTGAAGAAGTCGCGGCCACCGAAGTTGCCCGATTTGAGTGCCAGCGCCAAAGGTTCGTCAGTATTGCTGACGGTCGCCGGCACACCCGGATCGATCTGCGCGCCGATCTGCAGCAGCTGTACGCCCAACGCCTGAACCACAGCGCCCGAGGTTTCTCCGCCGGCGATCACGAAGCGGCGCACGCCGCTCTGACGCAGACCTTGGGCAATTTCGCCAAAGGCGTTTTCCACCAGACTGCCAGCCTGCTCGACACCCAGTTGCTGTTGCACCGACTTGACCTCATCCGGTGAGCTGGTGGCGTAGATCAATACGGTTTGTTCGTTATCACGGGCGAAGGTCAAGGCTTGCGCCACCACCGGTTCACCCGCGGCCAAGGCCAACGGATCAATCCGCAAGGCCGGCCGCCCGGCTTCGAGCCAGGCCGCCACTTGTCCATTGGTCGCGATCGAAGCAC
The DNA here is from genome assembly GCF_004402115.1 of Pseudomonas sp. F01002. NCBI lineage: Bacteria > Pseudomonadati > Pseudomonadota > Gammaproteobacteria > Pseudomonadales > Pseudomonadaceae > Pseudomonas > Pseudomonas sp. F01002. The sequence goes on from NZ_SOPU01000026.1 coordinate 45,221, forward strand.
TGCCGGCCAACACCACTTCCCCGCCGAACACCGCCGGGAGCTTTGAGGCATCGAGGTCGCGCAGCTTGCCAGCGCGACGGAAATTTTCCGGCAACCCCAGGGCCAGCCCCGAACCACCCGTCAACAACGGCAGATCGGCGCAGGCGGTGCCGAGGGTGTACAGATCGCTGTCCGACAAGGCATCAGCGATGGCCATGCCGACACCTTGAACCCTCAGCTCTGCGATTCGCGCACGCACCTGCTCAGCGCCGCGGGCAATGGTGTCGTAACGCAACAGGCCGACATTCAGGCCAGTCTGCGATTGCAGGACCCGAACCAGGTTGGCATCGGTCATCGGCGTCAGCGGGTGATGCTGCATGCCCGACTCGCTGAGCAGTTGATCCTGCACAAACAAGTGGCCGCGAAAGATTGTCCGGCCATTCTCCGGGAACGCCGGACAGGCCAGAGTGAAGTCGCTGTCCAGTGCGGCCAGCAGCGCTTCGCTGACCTGGCCGATATTGCCGGCCGCGGTGGAGTCGAACGTCGAGCAATATTTGAAGAAGATCTGCTCGCAGCCTTGTTCGCGCAGCCTTGTTCGCGCAGCCAGGCCAGCGCCGCGAGGGACTGTTCGACCGCGTCGGCGACAGGAATGGTGCGCGACTTCAGGGCAATGACGATCGCATCGGCGTCAAGCCCGGCAGCAACATCTGCGCTCGGGATTCCGATGCTTTGCACGGTACGCATTCCGCCGCGCACCAGCATGTTGGCAAGGTCCGTGGCACCGGTGAAATCGTCGGCGATGCAGCCCAGCAGCGGGCGTGCGGTGGAGGTAGTCATGGGGTGTTCCTCAAACGGGCTCGGGCTTCAAACGGACTGGGGCTTGGCAGTCGGCAATTCGATGCCCGGGAAAATCTTGATCACCGCCGAGTCGTCCTCACGGCCGAAGCCGGCACTGGACGCCTGCATGAACATCTGGTGAGCGGTGGCCGACAGCGGCAGCGGGAATTTGCTGGCTCGGGCGGTATCCAGTACCAGGCCCAGGTCCTTGACGAAAATATCCACCGCGGACAACGGTGTGTAGTCAGCCTTGAGAATGTGCGGTACGCGGTTTTCGAACATCCAGGAATTACCGGCGCTATGGGTGATCACCTCATAGAGTGCATCGGCATCGACCCCTTCACGCAGGCCCAGCGCCATGGCTTCGGCAGAGGCGGCAATATGCACCCCGGCGAGCAGCTGATTGATGATTTTGACCTTCGACCCCAGGCCATGAACGTCACCCAGGCGATAAACCTTGCCGGCCATGCCCCCCAGGATTGACTCAGCCTTGGTATAGGCGTCGGCCGGCCCCGAAGTCATCATGGTCATCTCGCCAGCGGCCGCCTTGGCGGCGCCACCGGAAATCGGTGCATCCAGATACAGCAGGCCCAACGCGGCCAGGCGCTGGCCCAGATCCCCCGCGTAAGTCGGGGCTACGGTGGCGCAGCCGATCACCAGACTGCCCGGCCGCAGTGCGGCCACGGCACCACCCTCACCAAACAGTACGGTTTCGGTCTGCTCGGCGTTGACCACCACGGTCACTATCACGTCGCACTCAGCGGCCATGTGCGACGGCGAAGAGCAAGCCACGCCGCCCTCCCCGGCAAATTGTTCAGTCACTGCAGCCCGCACATCACAGGCATGCACATTGAAACCGCTGCGCAACAACGAGCGAGCAATGCCCAGGCCCATCGCGCCCAGACCGACAACACCGACATTCTTTTTATTCATGGGGTACTCCAGAGGAAAGCAGCGACTGCTTGCGCGCCTGCCAGGCGCAGACATTGGCCGCGTTGTAGAGAGGGCTCCGGTAGACAGGATCAGCGCCGAGCGGATAAACCCGCTGAGGGGCGCTGTCATTCAGCACATGAGTCGGGATCTCGTCGAACATCAAGGCAATCCTGTTTTTGTCGTGTTATCAGGTTGTCATACCGGCTGGTGGAGATCATCTACCAATGATCAGATTATGTGAAGTATTTTTTCGAAATAACATTTTTTAACATCGCCAGAAGTGGCAAGTTTCGAGCACTGACTTACACTGCGATACACCCAATGCGAACGAATGAATGTCCAACAGATCGATAGGTTCCATGGCAATCCGGGGATCACGTAATGATCTGGGTGAAGCCAACATGAAAACGGTCACGACCCTTTTCAACTGTCTGCTCGCTGCCAGCGTTTGCGCGGCAACGAGCACCTGCGCAAATGCTGCGTCGTTCAAGACCAGTTTCGATTGCGCCACGGCAAGGGCATCCGTCGAAAAGCTTATCTGTCGCGATTCGCAACTGGCACAGATGGATATCGAATTGACGCGTCTTTATCGCCTGGCGCTCACGGATGAACGTTCAGTACCGCGCCCAGACAAAGTCTTGATCGACCAGCAGTTCTGGATCGACTCCCGTAATCAGTGTGCGTCCACGCCTGAGCCCAAGGCGTGCACGATCCGAAGTTATGCCGAGCGCGCGCACCAGCTACGCCAAGGCTCGGCCATTGTGAGAACCAAGGATCCAGACACGCTCACCGAAGGCCCCCTGGCCTTTCGTTGTACAGGGTTTAACTCACTGATTGCCGCCACCTTCTTTAACACGCAGCCAGGTGTCGTGTACCTGAAATGGGCGAACACCTCGATCACCCTGAGCCAGGTGCCGAGTGATTCGGGAACCCAATACACTGGCAAGGATTCCCAGGGGAGCTACCGCTTCTGGCAAGACGGCAACGGGGTGATTTTCCAGAAGCCAGGCTCAGGGGCAATGAGTTGTACGGCCGAGCCGGTCAGCTGATTTCTCTGGGGCAAGTGCGGAAAATCAAGCGCCGCTTTTCCAATATTTCAGCCGCGACACTTTTGTAGCAGC
>NZ_SOPU01000026.1:48102-181091 GCF_004402115.1 Pseudomonas sp. F01002
TGCCGAGCCCGCGAGGCTGCGTTCGGCTGCGAAGCAGTCGTGAGTCCGGCTGACGCGGTATGCCTGATGTACTGCAATGACTGATTTTACGACTGCTACGCAGCCGAACGCAGCCTCGCAAGCTCGGCAGCTGCTACAGATCGCGTTACGGCTTAACTGACTGGCATTAGGCAGAGCGTCGGCCCTCTCTCACGTACTCGGCGATTTATGCCACGGATACCCTTTCGCGCNNTGAGTTGAAAGGCGTAATCGAACAAGCGCTTCATGTACTCGCCATCAAATCTATGATTGCGAGAAATATCAAAATCGGAGCCGATGTACGCCAGATTGAAGTCCGCCCCATCCTGCTGTGCAATTCGGTAAATGCGATCCAGATCGCTGATCCCCTGAGTCTGGATCAATGCGCTGATGGCGCGACCGCCGATGCTCAAGGTGCGGCGCTTGGTTCCGGACCACTGCAACTCCAGTTTGCCGTTGCGAATGACATAGAAGTGCCGTTCATCACGCAAACGCGCCCCGGACACGCGGTTCAGCGCCATCACGGTGCCGGGTGGGTAAAGGAACACCTGAGTCAAGACGCCTCCGTCCACGTGCATCTCCTGAAACTGATGGCCGTCAACCTCCACATCGATCATGACGGGTGAGACGGCGCCGGGAATACTCATCGACGCGATCATGATGTTGCGAAACAGGTCTAGCGCGCCCGGTGCCTGGCTGGAGGCAATAGCGCCCATGTTCCAGGTGACCGGGCGTCCTGAATCAAGGTCGGTGGTGCCGATCATCAGCAGTCGTCCTTTGGCGTATTCCGACGCGATCGCCGCAAGAACCTCGGCAGTGACGTGCTGTGCAATCAGCCGCGACAGTGGCTTGCTGTGCGCCATACCATCGCTGGCAAGACGGGTCAGCATATTGCGCGGATGGAAAATGTCTTTTGGACCGACTGCATTGCAGATACCCAGAATGACACCGTCGTACTGGGGCCCCAGGTAGGCAAACGGGGCCACCAGGGCGCCAGCGCTAATGCCGGTGACGACTTTGAACACGGGACGAGACCCATGCAGGGTCCATCCCGCAATGATGCCCCCCGCGAATGTACCTGCGTCGCCGCCCCCCGAAACGGCCAACATGCTTGCCAGCGGCAGGGTGTCACTGGGCATCCCTGCGCTGGCGAGCGCCTCAGCCTCTCGAAGGTTGGCTTGACTCACATCCCGAATGAACGGGGTCAGATCCTGGTCCAGCCAGTAGCGAGCATCTGGAATGTCAGGGATGAGCGCTTTTTCGGTTAACGTTGGCGGCACCGCATCTCGGCGTTGCAGGCACGCTTGACGCAACATGTTCAGCGTTGAGGCGCTAGGCCCGAGCAGGAATGTTTTCAAAACGCCTCCTCCGGCCCCTGCAAGATCCCGTCTGCCAATGTCAGGGCGAGTGTCTGAACACCTTTCATGCTAGCGCAAGCCCGGGCAGTCATAACGTCCGCGGGACGTCCGGTCTGTTCTGCGGCTGATCCTCCACCCATTGCCAGAACAACTGATAGCCGACCGCAAGCACCACCGGGCCGATGAACAGACCGAGGATACCGCTGGTGACCATGCCGCCCAGCGCACCGATCAACACCACCGGCATCGGCACATCGACACCGCGCCCCAGCAGCAAGGGCTTGAGTACGTTATCCACCAGGCCGGCAACGAACACATAGATGGCGAAGACGATGGTCGCCGTGCTGGCCCCTTCGGTGGCGAACACAAAGGCAATCACGGGCAGCGTAATCAGCGTCACCGGTAATTGCATGATGCCGAGCAGCAGCACCGCCAAGGCGAGCAGACCGGCGCCGGGGACACCCTTGATCACGAATCCGATGCCCACCAGCAGCATCTGGATGAAGGCGATGCCGACCACCCCCAGCGCGACCGCACGGATCGTTGCGGTACACAGTTCGGCGATTTTCGACCCCTTGCCCGGATCGCTGACGCGTGAAGCAATCTGTACCGCACTGCGCCTGCCGCTCTCGCCATAGGCCATGAAAATGCCGGCGATGATCAATGCAAAGATAAAGGTGAGGAACCCCATGCCGACGCCGGCCAGTTTGCCCAGGAAACTCAAGCTGAAATGTTTTATCTGCGGCAGGTACTTCGCTGCCAGGTCGGGAAGATCGGTTGAGGCCTGCAGCCATAAAGCAGAAACAGACTTGCCCACTAACGGCCAGTCAGCGACTGAATCGGCGGGTGGCGGAATATGGAAGTTGCCGTCCCTCACGGTGGTCATGGCATGCGCGACCGAATCGGCAATCGAGGTGACCAACAGATAGATCGGCACCATGAGCACAATGATAGCGATCAGCACAATCAGCGCCGCAATACGGCCGTCTTTCTGACCCAACGGCCCTTTGAGCCGCACTTGCAGTGGATAAAGGGTGATCGCCAGGATCAGCGACCACAGCATGAGGTCGCGGAACGGGCTGAAGATCTCAAAGCAGAACAGCACCAGTACGGCAATCAGCCCGGCACGGATCAAAACATCGAGCAGACTGCGTGTGAACGCCTTCTCGGAGCTGGAGGTGGGCACCATTGCTGCCTCCTTGCAGATCGCTGCAGAGGGATGAGATGGGTTAGCCCAGCATAGTCGCTCAATGGAAAACGCGAGCAATCACCGCAGCTTCAGCGGATCGACCAGTTCAGCGGCAATGGCCATGCCCACCAGGTCCGGCAAGGTATTGGCCTGCATGCGCTTCATCACCCGCGAACGATACAGGTCGACGGTTTTTGCGCTCACGCCCAGTTGCTCAGCGATCTCTCGGGTGGTGTACCCCTGAACCAGCGGCAGCAAGACATCGCGCTCCCGTGGGGTCAATGTCAGCAAGCGTGCCTGCAAGGCTTCATGACCCTGATTGCCCGAGCGGTTTGCTGCGCAGTTGCTTAGCGCCTGTTGCACGCTGTCCAGCAGCAATTGCTCGTTATAGGGCTTCTCGATGAAGTCATGGGCGCCCGCCTTGAAGGCGCGAACCACGATCGGCACGTCCGCGTGCCCGCTGACGAAGATGATCGGCAGGTTCAGCTCACGTGCGCGCATTTCTTCCTGCACGTTCAAACCGCCCATGCCGGGCATGCGAACGTCGAGCAGCACGCAGGCATCGAGCGTGGCATCACAAGCACTGAGAAACTCCACGCCACTGGTAAACGGCAAGGCCTTGAGCCCTACCGATTCCAATAACCAGACCGTTGAGTCGAGCATGCCTTGATCGTCGTCGACCACATACACCACGTGCTCCGTCACACCTGCCATTACGTTATTCCTGTTGTTGTTTTGTTGGGCCGGCCAGCGGCAAGCGGCAGCACATCAGCAGCCCGATAGCTTGGCGTCGGGCCTGCAATTCGCCACCGAAACCTTCGATGATGCTGCGGCTCATGGACAAGCCAAGCCCCAGGCCATCGGCCTTGCTGGTATAGAACGGGGTAAATATCTGCTCCAGTTCGGGCTCGCTGACGCCTGGCCCCTGGTCTTGCACACTGATTTCCACGGTGGCACCACCGCCCTGCCCCGCAGCCATCACGATCAGGGAAGGTTGCCCCGGATGTTGTTCGCGGTTGGCATCGATGGCATTGCGCAACAGATTGAGCAGCACCTGCTCCAGCAGCACCCGGTCGGCATAAATCGGCGGCAGATTATCCGGCAGGCGATCCTCGATTGTCACTTGGCAATTGCTCGCTTCCCAGGCACACAAGCGCACGGCCTCGCGGGCGACATCGGTGAAATTCAGGGCCTGCATCCGGCGTTGTCCCTTGCGCAGAAACGCCCGTAAACGTCTGATCACTTCTGAAGCATGCGTGGCGTGATGGGTAATGCGCTCCAGCCCCTGCGCCACTCGGGCGGCGGCTTGGGGATTGGAATCCAGCGTCTGTAAATAGCGCTGGCTGGCATTGGCATAATTGACCACCGCCGCCAGCGGCTGGTTGATTTCGTGAGCGATGCCCGAGGCCAATTCACCCAGGGTGACCAACCGCGCGGTGTGCGCCAGTTCGTCCTGATGGCGGCGCTGTTGCACTTCACGCAGTTCACGCTCGGTCATGTCCCGCGCCACCAAGGAGTAATAGCGCTCGCCGCCGGCCGAACGGTGCGCCAGCAACACCAGCGATACCGGCACTGAAGTGCCGCCACCCGGTGGCTGCAATCGCGCATCGGTGCTCCAGACACCGTCGCGTTCGGCGCTGCTCCAGCCATCACGCTGCAGACGTGTCAGGTCGCCGCTGGCGAACAACGTCGCCAGGGCCGGCATCGGTTGCTGCTCGTCGATCCCGAGGATGCGCCGAGCAGCAGGATTGAGATAAGTGACCTGCCCCTCGGAGTCGATGAACAACACCGGATCGGTGTTGGCCTCGACCACCTCCGCCAGACGCCGCTTGTTCTCCTCGGCTTGCACCCGAGCGGTAATGTCCCGGGACACGCTGACCACTTCAACCACCGTCCCGGTGTAGGTTTCACGAATCGCCCGGCTTGCGGTTTCGAACCACAGGTAATGCCCGTCGCGATGACGAATGCGATAGGTCATCGTGTGATAACCGTCCTGCTCCAGAGCATCCCGCGCGCGCTGCACCAGGCTGGCCAGGTCCTGACCATGGAACAAGCCCTGGGCCATTTGCCCGCGTAACTCTTCCGGCCAGTAGCCAAGCAATGTCCAGGATGCGGGCGATGCATCCAGAAAGCGCCCGTCCGGTGTGTGTCGGGAAATCAGGTCAGTGGTGTTCTCGATGATCAGCCTGTACAGCCGCCGTGCCGTGGCGGCTTCACGCTCGGCCAGCACTTGTGCCGTGGCATCGCGGCAACGGGCGAGCACACGGTTGTCCTGGGGATCGGGGATAAACGTCCAGATCAATATTTGCGCTTCGAACTGGGCTTCGACTCCCTCGATAGCGCGTTGCTGGTCGAGGCAGGCACGGACCAGCACCCGGTGATTGACCGGCAAAAAGCCCAGCACATCGGTCAGCGGCTTTTCGGCGAGCAGTGCCAACAGCGCGGCATTGAATTCCAGCGGCCGGCCCTGCGCATCGAGCAACAGACTCGGCTGCGGATCGTGACCCAACAGCGGCGAGCCCCGCAGCATGCCATTGACGCTGCTCAGCAACGTCGTCAGCAAGTCCTGCACCCAACCCAGCCAATCAAGACTCACGCCCTCGCACACTTCCACCAGCAACAACCCCGGTTGCCCCGGTTGCAAGGCCAGATCAAACACCTGGCCATGGCTGATAGCGGCCCGACGCAATCGGCCGGCCAACCAGCAATCGAGTTGCCGCACTTGCGCCAGGTCCAGCCGCCCCGCCTCGACCAGCCGATCAAACAGCCGCTGATCGCTGGCCAGCGAAGGGTCGCCCAGCCCCGGCGGAAAATGCTGGGCGGCGCCCTCGTGACTGTAAATCCGCGCATTGGCTTGCCAACTCAGATAAACCGCCCGGTGCACCTCGGGACATTCCTGCAACGCACGGCACAACGCATCGGCCCGGGCGGCCAGAGACACACCCTCGCGCTGCAGGCGCAACCAGCTGTGCAATCGAACGGGAGTCAGGGTCATTACAGGTCCGCTTCGTTGAGGAAGCCAAGGATATACCGGCCTTGGCGGTGTCACTGCATTCATTTAGACCTGCTAGAAGAAAATGTAGTACATATCCTATATGACGTAGGTTGTACTTCCATATCAGTAGCTGAATGTTATATAAAGCAAGCCGGACATAAAAGGTGCCCTCAGCGGCGACGCTGCAAGGTCACCTATAGAGCTAACAATCAGCCACCGAGTACCCGTACATGTCGATCTATGAACAAGGGCTAGGCCCTGCGGCTGTCAATCATATTGCCTTGTCTCCGCTCAGCTTCATCGAGCGTACCGCCAGCGTTTACCCCAACTACCCCGCCGTCATCCATGGCTCTATCCGCCGCACCTGGGCGCAGACTTACACCCGCTGCCGCCGCCTGGCTTCGGCGCTGGCCGGTCGCGGCATCGGCAAGAACGACACGGTGGCGGTAATGCTGCCCAACATTCCCGAGATGCTTGAAGTGCATTTCGGCGTGCCGATGATTGGCGCGGTGCTCAACCCGCTCAACGTGCGTCTGGATGCCGAAGCCATCGCCTTCATGCTGCAACATGGCGAAGCCAAGGTGCTGATTACCGACCGCGAGTTCCATGATGTGATTCACGCGGCGGTCGGCATGCTGGATCACCCGCCGCTGGTCATCGACGTCAATGACCCGGAATACGGTGAAGGCCAGGCTGTCAGCGATCTGGACTATGAAGCGCTGTTGGCTGAAGGCGACCCGGCTTTTGCCTGGCAGTGGCCGGCGAACGAATGGCAAGCCATCTCGCTGAACTACACCTCAGGCACCACCGGCAACCCCAAAGGCGTGGTGTACCACCATCGCGGTGCGTACCTGAACTCGTTGGGCAACCAGATGACCTGGGCCATGGGCAACCACCCGGTGTACCTCTGGACCCTGCCGATGTTCCATTGCAACGGTTGGTGCTACCCGTGGATCATCACTGCCATGGCCGGTGTGCATGTGTTCCTGCGCCGTGTCGATCCACAAAAAATCCTCACGCTGATCCGCGAGCATCAGGTCACCCATCTGTGCGCCGCGCCGATCGTGCTCAATGCCTTGGTCAACATGCCGGAATCGGCTAAAGCGGCGATCGATCACCCGGTCAACGCGATGGTCGCCGGTGCCGCGCCCCCGGCCAAAGTGATCGGTGCTGTAGAAGAAATGGGCATCAAGGTCACCCACGTGTATGGCCTGACCGAAACCTATGGCCCGGTGACGCTCTGCGCCTGGCATGCCGAATGGGATGAGTTGCCGCTGGACGAACGGGCGCAGATCAAATCCCGTCAAGGCGTGCGCTACCCGACGCTCGAAGGCGTGATGGTCGGCGATTCGAAGACACTGGAGCCGACCCCGCGGGACGGTCAGACCATCGGTGAAATCTTCATGCGCGGCAACACCGTGATGAAGGGCTACCTGAAGAACCCGACCGCCACGGCCGAAGCGTTCGAAGGCGGCTGGTTCCACACCGGCGACCTGGCGGTGTGTCATCCGAACGGGTACGTCGAGATCAAGGACCGGCTCAAGGACATCATCATTTCCGGCGGCGAGAACATTTCCACCATCGAACTGGAAGGTGTGCTCTATCGCCATCCAGCCGTCATGGAAGCGGCCGTCGTCGCCCGTCCCGATGAGAAGTGGGGCGAAACGCCCTGCGCTTTTATCACGTTGAAGGCTGATCACCAGGACGTTCGCGAGGCCGACATCATCAGTTTCTGCCGCGAACACCTGGCCGGTTTCAAAGTCCCGCGCACGGTGGTTTTCACCCTGCTGCCGAAGACTTCAACCGGCAAGATTCAGAAGTACGTTCTGCGCGACAGGGCCAAAGCGCTCTAACCGAATCCACGTTGTACCCGTCAAGCGGCCGGTGTTTTTACCGGCCGCTTCGGGCTCGTGCAGGCCGGATTCGGCTCTGCTCTGCCCTTAAATACCCAAAGCATCGATAACAACAACAAGATGGAGCCACCCATGATCGACATCCATTCAACCGATACCCAACGCTGTGAACGCATTCGGTCCAACCCGAAATTCCTTCAATTGGTGAGCAGTCGTTCGCGCCTGGCCTGGTCACTCAGTGCTGCGGTGCTGGGTACTTACTACGCGTTCATGCTGGTGGTGGCGTTTGCCCCGCAGTGGCTGCATGCGCCACTCGCCGAGCATCGGATGTTGACCCTGGGCATGCCGGTTGGCGCGGCGATCATCATTTTTTCCTGGCTACTGACCGGTTGGTACGTCTACAGCGCCAACACGCGCTTCGATGCACTGGGCGCCGCCATTCTTGAGGAGAGCAAGTAATGAACCTGCTCCGTAAACTTCTCCTCGCCGCTGCCGGGCTCTTGCCGGCCTCCGTTGTGCTGGCTGCACCCGCGCTGGGTGCGGTGGAAAAACAACCGCTCAACCTGCATGCGATCGGCATGTTCTTCGTCTTCGTGCTGGGCACGCTGGCCATCACCTGGTGGGCCGCGCGGCAAACCAAATCCACGTCGGACTTCTATACCGCGGGCGGTGGGATCACCGGGTTCCAGAACGGTCTGGCGATTGCCGGCGACTACATGTCCGCCGCCACGCTGCTGGGGTTGTCCAGCCTGGTGTTCGCCAAAGGTTACGACGGCTTCATCTATACCATCGGCTTCTTCGTCGGCTGGCCGATCATCACCTTCCTGATGGCCGAGCGTCTGCGCAACCTGGGGCGCTACACCTTTGCCGACATCGTGTCCTATCGACTGGACCAGAACAAAGTGCGGATCTTCGCTGCGTTTGGTTCGTTGACGGTGGTGTGCTGCTACCTGATCGTGCAGATGGTCGGTGCCGGTCAGTTGATCAAATTGCTGTTCGGCCTCGACTACCCGGTAGCCGTGGTGATCGTCGGCGCATTGATGTTGGTGTACGTGATCTTCGGCGGCATGATCGCCACCACTTGGGTGCAGATCATCAAGGCTGTGTTGCTGCTTGCCGGCGGCACGACTCTGGCGTTCATGGCCATGTCGCAATTCGGTTTCAGCTACGAAACCCTGGCCACCAAAGCCGTCGAAGCCCATGCCAGCGGCTGGAACATCATGGGCCCCGGTTCAATGCTCGCCGACCCGATCAACACCGCTTCGATGTCGCTGGGCCTGGTGTTCGGGATTGCCGGTCTGCCGCACATTCTGATGCGCTTCTTCACCGTGCCTAACGCCAAGGAAGCGCGTAAGTCGGTGTTCTATGCCACCGGTTTCATCGGTTTCTTCTTCCTTGTTGTCTGCACCCTGGGCTTTGCCGCAATGGTGATCATCGGCACCGACCCGCAGTACTACGTTAATGGTGAAGTCGGCGGCGCCTTGATTGGCGGCGGCAACATGGTCGCCATGCACCTGGCCAAAGCGGTCGGTGGCAACCTGTTCTTCGGTTTCCTCTCGGCCGTGGCCTTCGCCACCATTCTTGCGGTGGTCTCCGGGCTGGCCCTGGCCGGTGCCTCGGCGATATCCCACGATCTCTACGCCACGGTGTTCAAGAAAGGCAAAGCCAGCCAGAAACAGGAAATGCGCGTGACCCGCATGGCCACCGTGGGCCTAGGCATCATCGCGATTCTGCTGGGCATTCTGTTCGAGAAGATGAACGTCGCGTTCCTGGTGGGCCTGACCTTCGGCATCGCCGCATCGACCAACTTCCCGGTGCTGATCATGGCCATGTACTGGAAAGGCCTGACCACCAAAGGCGCGATCATCGGCGGTTTCGCCGGCCTGATCTGTGCGCTGGTGCTGGTGATCCTCTCGCCAGCCGTCTGGGTCACCGTGCTCGGCCATGCTCACGCGATCTTCCCGTACGACCACCCGGCGCTGTTCTCCATGCCGCTGGCGTTCTTCGTGATCGTCGTGGTGTCGAAACTCGACCGCAGCGTGCGGGCCGACAAAGAGCGTGACGCTTACGCCGACCAGTTCGTTCGCGCCCAGACCGGCCTCGGTGCCGCCAGCGCTTCCAGCCATTGATAGAGAGGGCACGGCCTGCTAAAGCGGCGCCGTGCCCATCGCACAACCTTTTGAGGTTTACGTTATGCCCGAATTCAACGCCCCGCTGCGCGACATGCGCTTTGTGCTGCATGAAGTGTTCGACGCCCCGGCCCTGTGGGCACGCCTGCCAGCCCTAGCTGACAGTGTCGATGCCGCCACCGCTGACGCCATTCTTGAGGAGGCGGCCAAAGTCACCTCGCACCTGATTGCGCCATTGAATCGCAGCGGCGACGAGGAAGGCGCCCAGTGGGTCGATGGCCAGGTCAGCACGCCAATCGGTTTCAAACAGGCTTATGCCACCTACATCGAAGGCGGCTGGGTGGGTCTTTCCGGTAATGCCGATTTCGGCGGCATGGGCATGCCGAAGATGCTCGCCGTGCAGTTCGAAGAAATGCTCTACGGCGCCAACTCCAGTTTCGCCCTGTATTCAGCGTTGAGTTCCGGTGCCTGCCTGGCACTGGATGCCCACGCCAGCGACACCCTGAAAAACCTCTACCTGCCGCCGATGTACGAAGGCCGCTGGGCCGGTTCCATGTGCCTGACCGAGGCCCACGCCGGCACCGATCTGGGGATTATCCGCACCCGCGCCGAACCTCAGGCCGACGGCAGCTTCAGCATCACCGGCAGCAAGATCTTCATCACCGGTGGCGATCAGGACCTGACCGAAAACATTGTCCATCTGGTGCTGGCCAAACTGCCGGACGCACCGGCGGGGCCGAAAGGCATCTCACTGTTCGTAGTGCCCAAAGTACTGGTCAATGCCGACGGTTCCCTCGGCGATGCCAACGCCGTGAGTTGCGGATCGATCGAACACAAAATGGGCATCAAGGCCTCGGCCACCTGTGTGATGAACTTCGACGGCGCCAGCGGCTGGCTGGTCGGCGAAGCCAACAAAGGCCTGGCGGCGATGTTCACCATGATGAATTACGAACGCCTGTCCATCGGCATTCAAGGCATTGGCTGCGCCGAAGCGTCCTATCAGAGCGCCGTCGCCTATGCACGCGAACGTGTACAGAGCCGCGCGCCGAGCGGTGCTATTGCTCCGGACAAAGTGGCTGACCCGATCATCGTCCACCCCGATGTGCGCCGCATGCTGCTGAGCATGAAAGCCATGACCGAGGGCGGCCGTGCGTTTGCCAGCTATGTCGGGCAGCAACTGGACCTGGCGAAGTTTTCCGATGACGCCAAGGAGCGCGACAGCGCGCAAACCCTGATCGCGCTGCTGACGCCGGTGGCTAAGGCATTCTTCACCGACACCGGCCTGGAAAGCTGCATCAACGGCCAGCAAGTGTTCGGCGGCCATGGCTATATCCGTGAATGGGGCCAGGAACAATTGGTCCGTGACGTGCGCATCGCGCAGATCTACGAAGGCACCAACGGCATTCAGGCCCTGGACCTGCTCGGACGCAAAGTACTCGCCGACAAGGGCTTCGCGCTGCGCCAGTTCACCGCTGAGATCCGACATTTCGCCCATCAGCCTGACGCGCCCTACGCCGCTCAACTGTTCGATGCCGTACAGCGTCTGGAAGACCTGAGCGACTGGCTGCAGGATCAGGCCACGACCAACCGCAACGAAATCGGTGCCGCTTCGGTGGAGTATTTGCACCTGTTCGGCTACGTCGCCTACGCCTGGCTTTGGGCGCGCATGGCACAGGTTGCCAAGCAAAAGCTGCACGAAGACGAAGGGTTTTATGGCGCGAAAATCGCCACCGCCGACTTCTATATCCACCGCCTGCTGCCGCGCGTTTTGAGTCTGGAGCAATCCATTCGTGCGGGCAGTGCCTCCTTGTTTGGCCTGAGTGCCGAACAGTTCTAACGATTGAACCGCACGCGGCGCCACGCTCCTATCTTTTCGGCGTTCGCGTTTTTTTATCGATAAGCCCTCGCCCACCTGGCGAGGGCCGCAGGACCTGTCTTTTCATAATAAAAACAAAAGGGGCTTCACCATGGACCGCAATACCCGCACCCTCGCTACCCGACTGTTGCTGGCCGGCGGCGTCATCAGCCTCTCGGCCCCCGCCGCTGCTGACTTTGTCAAAGACAGCAAGGCCAGCCTTGAGCTGCGCAACTTCTATTTCAACCGTGACTATCGCCAGGACAACGCCGCCCAATCCAAACAAGAGGAATGGGCACAGGGCTTCCTGCTGCGCTATGAATCGGGATTCACCGACGGTTTGATCGGTGTCGGTTTCGATGCCATTGGACTGGTCGGCGTCAAGCTCGACTCCAGCCCTGATCGCGCAGGCTCCGGCCTGCTCAAGCGCCACCGCGACACGAGCAAAGGTGCTCAGGACGAGTACGGCGAACTGGGCCTGACCGCCAAAGTGCGGGCCTCAAAAAGCACGCTGAAACTCGGCACGCTGCTGCCGAAACTGCCGACGATACTGGCCAACGATTCACGGCTGTTGCCACAAACCTTCAAGGGCGGTCAGTTGACGTCGCTGGAACTCGAAGGCCTGACAGTGGATGCCGGGCGACTGACCCAGGTCAATCAGCGCGACTCCTCGGACTACGAGGACATGGGCATCACCCGGACCGGCGCCAAGGGCATCACGACGCGTCATGTCGATAGCGACAGCTTCGATTTCGCCAGCCTGAACTACAAATGGACGAGCAACCTCGCCACCGGCTACAGCTACGGCCATCTCGACAACTTCTACAGCCAGCACTTGGTCAACCTGACCTACGTGTTGCCGGTCACAACCGGCCAGTCGCTGAAGACGGACCTGCGCTTCGCCCGCTCCACGGATGATGGCGGCAGCAATGTCGATAACAATGCCATTGGCGCGATGTTCACCTACAACCTCGGCGGGCATGCGTTGGGCCTGGGTTATCAAGGCATGAGCGGTGACACCGGCTACGCCTACGTCAACGGC
Organism: Pseudomonas sp. F01002; assembly: GCF_004402115.1. Classification (NCBI taxonomy): domain Bacteria; kingdom Pseudomonadati; phylum Pseudomonadota; class Gammaproteobacteria; order Pseudomonadales; family Pseudomonadaceae; genus Pseudomonas; species Pseudomonas sp. F01002. The sequence goes on from NZ_SOPU01000026.1 coordinate 60,542, forward strand.
ACCGATGCCTTCCTGGTGAACTTCGTGCAGATCGGCGACTTCGCCAGCAAGGACGAAAAATCCTGGCAGGCTCGCTACGACTACAACTTTGCGGCCATTGGCGTTCCGGGGCTGACGTTCATGACCCGCTACCTCACCGGCGACAATATCGATCTGGGCGGCAATCGTACGGAAGGCAAGGAATGGGAGCGTGATACCGACATCGGTTATGTCGTGCAGAGCGGGCCGCTGAAGAATGTTGGGGTGAAATGGCGTAACGCGACGGTGCGCTCGACCAATTTCGGCAGTGATCTGGATGAAAACCGTTTGATCGTCAGCTACACCTTGCCGATCTGGTAAGTAGATCAAGAGATCGCAGCCTGCGGCAGCTCCTACGGGGTACGCATTCCTTCTGTAGGAGCTGCCGAAGGTTCGGGCCGCGTTCGGACGATCTTTTGATTCTGCCCTTAGCCCCTCCCTCCCAACACCAAACCGCTTCAGTGGCCAGAGTAGGTTAAGATGCCTGCAAACCAGGCCCGCCGCGAGACGCCCCGCATGACTGATACCACCCCCCGCCTGATCAAGAAGTACCCCAATCGCCGACTGTATGACACCCACACCAGCAGTCATTTGACGCTGGCGGACATACGCCAGTTGGTGGTCGACAAAATTGCCTTTCAGGTGGTCGATGCCAAGAGCGGCGAGGACCTGACGCGCAGCATCCTGCTGCAAGTGATTCTGGAAGCCGAAAGCGGCGGTGAGCCCATCTTCACCACCGAAATGCTGCTGGGGGTTATCCAGTTCTACGGCCCTTATCAGGGCGTTCTCGGCAGCTACCTGGATAAAAGCATCCAGACAGTCATCGACATCCAGTCCCAGACCGGCGCCCAGTCGTCCGAGGCCTGGAGCGACTTCATGCATCAACAGGCCCCGGTGATGCAGGACCTGATGCGCCAATATGTCGACCAGTCGAAGGCGTTGTATCTCAATACCCAGAACCTGTTTGGCATGTTCGGCGGCAAGCCAGACACTGATGGCGGAAAGAAAAAAGACGGTGAATGAAGTACTCCCGAGTCATTGACAGTCGTGCGACGTCTACTAGGCTCACAGTCATCCTGCCTCCCCCACTGAACCACGGCACTTAAACGCAAGGCTTGGTGAAGTCGTCAATCTTTAGCGCCTGTTCGCAGCTGTTCGAATGCAGACCTCAAGCAATCGTCAGCGCAACGGGCTAACGCTCTTTCGCACGCATTAATACTTAATGCATAACGCGAATGACCAGGCACTTTCCACCTGCACTTTCACATTGGGAGGCAGTCGTGCACAAAGTCTTGAAGCTCGTCAGCTATGCAGTGCTCGTGCTGATGGCCAGCGCGGTCGTCTATGCCGGAGTGATCGGCATCACCTATTGGACCGGTATCGGCGTATAGGGAGTTCGCAATGAACAAACGCCAGACACGCTCATTCGCGCTGATATCCACTGCTATTGCTACCGTGGTGTTTCTGGGCATGACCGTTGATAGTCACCGGCAGTTTCCCACACTGACCAATGCCCAACAGATCACGCCGCAGGTGACTCGCGGCAAGGATGTCTGGCATCAATACAATTGCATCAATTGCCACACCCTGTTCGGCGAGGGTGCTTATTACGCCCCGGACCTGACGAAAATCACCCAGCAGCGCGGCGCCCCGTATCTCACTGCGTTCCTCAAAGACCCCTCAAAGTTTTATGACGAGAAACGCCATCGGCGTCTGATGCCGAACCTGAAACTCGGCGATGAGGAAATCGCCGATTTGATCACCTTCCTCGACTGGGTGAGCAAGGTCGACAATCAAGGCTGGCCACCGCGCCCGATTCTGGTGACCGGTGCGTCGATCCCCGGCATGGACCTTACCGTGGCACAGCAGAATGCCACCGGCGGCGACCAACCACCCCCCGCCGCCCGCCCGGTGTCCGGCAAGGAAGACCCGATCGCCCTGGGCGAGGCGCTGTTTCGAACAACCGCAACCCCGGTGTGTAGCGCTTGCCACTCGATTGCGCCGGGCGTCAACCTCGCCGGTCCGTCCCTGGCCGGGGTGGCCAGTCGGGCCAAGCAGGTCATCGCCTCGCCTGACTACAAAGGCAAGGCCAAGGACGCCGAAGGCTTCATCCGCGAATCCATCGTCACGCCGAGTGTTTACCTGCATCCGGGCGACATGTTTTCCGCCAACGGTATGTCCTTCATGCCGGACACCTTCGCCAAATCGCTGACGCCCGAACAGATCGATCAACTGGTCGCCTATCTGGCGTCGTTCCAGTAACCGAAGGGGATGACCATGCGCTACAGATCTCAATCCGTCGCCTACTGGTATTTCGCCGTTGCCATGGTGCTGTTTGGCCTGCAACTGGTCTTCGGCCTGCTCTCGGCGGCCAAATACCTCGGGCCGGATCCGCTGCTGAACCTCTTGCCATTCGATGTCACCAAGTCCATTCACACCAACCTGTTGATCGTCTGGGTGCTCACCGGGTTCATGGGCGCGACTTACTGGATGGTGCCGGACGAATCCCGTGGCGAGTTGCACAGCACCAAACTGGCTTACATCCAACTCGGGTTGTGGACGGCCATGGGCGTCACCGCCGTTCTTGGCTACCTGTTCGGCTATGGCACCGGGAACAAGCTGCTCGAACAGCCACTGCCCCACAAGATCGTGATCGTGATTTGCATGCTGATGTTCCTCTACAACATCGGCATGACGATCAAGAAGGCCGGTCGTTTCACCGCCACCGAGGGCGTCCTGCTGCTGGGCCTGGCCAGCGCCGCCGTGCTCTTTCTGCCGGCGCTGCTGCATTATGAAAATTACGTGGTGTCGATCTATTACCGCTGGTGGACGATCCACCTGTGGGTCGAAGGTGTTTGGGAGATGATCCAGGGCGGCTTCCTTGCCTATCTGCTGATCCGGCTGTCCGGCGCTGACCGCGAGGTGATGGAGAAGTGGCTGTACGTCATCGTCGGCCTGGTGTTCATTGCCGGCATTCTGGGCACCGCACACCATTATTACTGGATCGGCGTTCCTCATTACTGGCTGCCACTGGGCGGTTTTTTCAGTGCACTTGAGCCGATGGCGCTGATCGGCATGGCGATCTATGCCTACAACGCGATGCGCCGCTCCGGCCTCTCTCACCCCAACAAACTGGCCTTGCACTGGACCTTGGGCAGCGCGGTGTCCACCATGTTCGGCGCCGGTCTGCTGGGGTTGGCTCACACCTTCCCCGACGTCAACAAGTGGACCCACGGCACCCTGATTACCGCGATGCATGGCCATGCGGCCTTCTATGGCGCCTACGCCATGATTGTCCTGGCGATGATCACCTATGCGTTGCCCGGCATGACCCGTCGTCCGGTGGAGGAAAGCAGTATCGGTTACTGGGCGTTCTGGCTGCAGTTGGGCGGAATGTTCGGCATGACCCTGTCATTTGCCACGGCGGGCATTGGGCAGGTGTACCTGGAGCGCATTCTCGGCCTGGGCTACCTGGACGTGCAGCTGAAAATTCAGGTGCACTTCCTGATGCTGGTGGCGACGGCGTCGATGTTCAGCCTGGGTGCGGGGCTGTTCATCTTCGAATTTTTCCGCCAAGCGCCGGACTTCAATGTCGATGAAGCCGATCCGGTCCTGGCCACACCTCAAGCCTCGGGCGCGGCGCTGTGATGGAACGTTCGCTGATGCACGTCGAACCCGCGTCGCTGCAAGCTGAACCCTATTACCAGCCCAGCGGCGACGAGGTGGCGATTTTCGAGCAATGCCATGCGCAGCAACTGGCCGTCATGCTCAAAGGACCTACCGGTTGTGGCAAAACCCGTTTTGTCGAACACATGGCGTGGCGTCTCAAACGCCCGCTGATCACAATTTCCTGCCATGACGATCTGAGTGCCAGCGACCTGGTCGGGCGCTTCCTGATCGGACATCAGGGTACCCATTGGACGGAAGGCCCGCTGACCCGAGCCGTGCGCGAAGGCGCTATCTGTTACCTGGACGAAGTGGTCGAAGCGCGGCAAGACACGATTGTCGTCCTGCACCCGCTGACCGACCACCGACGGATTCTGCCGCTGGACAAAATCGGCGAGACCCTCGAAGCCTCGCCACACTTTCAGCTGGTGGTGTCCTACAACCCCGGCTACCAACGAATACTCAAGGATTTGAAGCCGAGTACCCGACAGCGCTTTGTGGCACTGGATTTTGACTTCCCGCCGGCCGAGCGCGAAATCGCCATCGTCATCCATGAGGGTGGCACCGACTACGCCACCGCGCACGCCCTGGTCACCCTCGCCCAGCGGCTACGCGCCTTGCAGGACCGGGGCCTGGCGGAAGTCCCCAGCACCCGTCTGCTGATTGCCACTGCACGGCTGATTTCCCGCGGCATTGCTGCGCCCATCGCCTGCCGGGTCGCGTTGATCTTGCCGCTGTCCGATGACGCGGTGCTGGTCGCTGCCATGCGCGACCTCGTCGACCTGACGTTTATCTAGATGGCTGAAGCCGAGGACCTCATCACCGACGTCGCACGCCACGCTACGGTGTATGCGCAGGCGTTGTGGCGTCGTCACCGGGCACCTTCGGACACCGCAAAAGTCGTCACCCTCGGGGATGTCGCACAACACCTCGATTTACTGATCAAGGCCGTGTTCGACACCCACTATTCGCTGCGTGTCGCGCAACCACCCTCGCCCCCTACGTTCCTGAAAAAGCTTTTGCTGCGTCATGAAAAGCCGTGTCGGCAAAACGCCGTCCCGGCGACCGATGGCGTGACGATATGGCTGCCGGAGGACTTGGGCAGTAACGAGGATCCGCTCACGCTGCAACGCTATAAAACCCTGGCCTTGCAACAGGCGATGCGTGCCCGACGAGGCAGTGCCAGCGCCCTGTCAGCCCTCGACAACCCGATGCAGCGCAGCGTCTATCTGCTTCTGGAAGCCTGGGCTGCCGATACGGATTTAGTGCGACTGTTGCCGGGGTTGGCGCCATCGATCCATGGCTTACGCCAACATGCCTTGGCGACCCGCCCGCCACTTCACGCCTTTCCCAACCCGCGACAACCCCTGGAAAATTTCCTTCGTTTACTGCTGCGCAGCGAATGCGGCACGCCTCTGGAAGGGCTGGAGATACCCGCCAAAGCGGACGACTCGGTGCAACAGTCAGAAAACCTCGCAAGAAGTCTCCTGTCCGTCGACGAATCTCACAGGCTGGGCGCTCATCTGTTGCTGCTCGATGCCTGGACCGGCGATCTGCGCGAGCCGTCGGCGGGCCAGAAGGTGTCGCCCCTGCCCGGCGAAATCGACACCGCCGATACCCTGCCACGCAGCGCCCGCCTCGCACGTCAGCCCACTGTGCGTGAAGCCTGTGCCGACGAGGACGACGATCAGGAACAAGGCCCGTGGATGGTGCAACCCGCCGAACCGCTGGAAAAGGCCGAAGATCCCATGGGGATGCAGCGCCCTGCCGACCGGGATACCGACACCCCGGCGGCTGATTTTGCCGAGTCATTGTCCGAACTCAACGAAGCCCGACTGGTGATCGCGGCAGGTCGCCCGAAAGAAGTGCTGCTGTCCGACGGCCCGCCACAGACCCGCGCTCGGCACGGTGCACAGGATCTCGCCAACAACGCAATCAGCTACCCCGAATGGGATTACCGCCGCCAGGTCTACCGTGATCCGGGTGCGACCCTGCAACTGTGTCCCGCCCCGGAAGGCCCGCAGCAGTGGGTCGAGCGAACCCTCGACACCCACCGTCCGGTGCTCGATGCCATCCGCCGGCAATTTGAAAGTCTGTGGGCCCAACGCGTCAGGCTGCGCAAACAATGGGAGGGCGACGATATCGATCTGGAGGCGTATATCGACGGTTGCGCCGAGGCCCGCGTGGGTCTGAGCATGCCGCAGGCGCTGTATCAGACCCAGCGCCGTGGCCGGCGCGACATGGCGATCATGTTGCTGATCGACGTCAGCGGCTCCACTGACAGCTGGCTGTCCTGCCATCGCCGGGTCATTGATGTCGAGCGCGAGGCGTTGCTGCTGGTCTGTCTGGCGCTGGAGAGCCTGGGCGAGCCTTATAGCGTGCTGGCGTTTTCCGGCGAAGGGCCGCAGCGGGTCACGATCCGCACCCTGAAAGCATTCGATGAGCGCTACAGCGATGAAGTCGGTCGGCGCATTGCCGCCCTCGAACCGGAACGCTATACCCGGGCCGGTGCCGCCCTGCGCCACGCCAGCACATTGCTGATGCGCGAAGCCGCCACGCACCGTCTCTTGTTACTGCTCTCCGACGGCAAGCCGAACGATGTTGACCAGTACGAAGGCCGCTATGGTGTGGAAGACCTGCATCAGGCCGTGACTGAAGCCAAGCTCCAAGGCATCTATCCCTTCTGTTTGACCATCGACCGCCAGGCGGCGAATTACCTGCCAGCGGTATTCGGAGCGAGGCAATACGCCTTGCTGCACAGACCAGAACTGTTGCCCAGCGTTCTGCTGGACTGGATCAGACGACTGGTATCAGCGTGAGCCGGAGCCGCCCCGCCAAGGTTTTCGCGGCACAAAAAAAATGGCGATAGGGGAATGAACCCATCGCCATTGGTGCCGCTGATCTAATACGACTTACTTGTTACCGCTGGTAGCCTTGGCGCTTGCTTCTGGAGCCGCTTTGGTGGCTGCGGCAGTCGCTGCGTCGAAACTGCTCTGAGCCACATCGGCAGCCTGTTTTACGGCTTTCTGTGCGCTTTCGAACACAGTACCGGCATTCGCCAGGCTCGACTTGAACGCTGCCACAACAGGCTCGGAGCCGGCCGGTGCATTCTTGCTGATGGCTTCAACGAACTCTTGCACCTGTTGGGTGCCCGCTTCGACTTGACTCGAGGTCAGTTTGGCGATGTCCGACTGAGTACCGACAATCAGCGCTTGGACCTGACGGTTGAATTCAGCCAGACGTTCAGTCTGTGCACTCGGCTGGGTGAAAGAAGCCTGAAGCTCGGCGAAACCTTGTGGATCACGGACGGCCAGCAGCTTGCGAACACCTTCGAAGTGCTCTTCGGTGGAGTCGCGCAGTGCCTTGAACTGCAACTGGCTGAGCTGTTCAACGCTGGCGAAGACTTTGCCGCTGATTTGCTGCAAAAGATCGAGGTTGGCTTTCTGAGCGGTTTGCAGTTTTTCCGAATTGAAAAAAGACATGCTTGAATCTCCTGGTACTGGAAGGCCCTGATGGGCCTGAGGACGCGATAGCGATCCGGCCAGTCATCGCGTTAGCCTTGATATTGCAGTGCACAAAATTATTTGGCAACGTCTATTTTTGTGCGGCGCAAAATAAACTTTGCTCATGCCCTCCCTATTCGCTATAAACTCCAGTCTGTCGAACGGCCAGCCTAGCCCTCTTTAGCTAAAGGGTTCAGATGCGCAGGTTCTCATGCATAGCGTCAGGAGATCACAATGGGTCAGGAAGTTAATATTGCGCTGCAAGATGAAAAGCTCTCCGAACCCGCCGGCTTGTTCGAGCACCTCAATCATCTGCAACGACTTAATACCCGTAACGTCCTCGACGCCGTGCAGAAGCGCCAGGCGAAAACCTTCGCGCCTTTAAGCCTTGGGCAACTCAGACAGCCGACGCCCGCTGACTGGCAGGAATACTTCACGGACCTCGGACAACGCAGCGTGTTGTTCTGGGATACCTTGCGTCAGCGCGGCGACAACACCCTGGCCCACGAGCGCGCCGGGTATCCGCTGCTGCTCAAGTTCAATCATGAAACGCTGGTCGCCGGTGAAGACCTGCCCCGCCCGGTCAACTATTCGTTGTTGCAAATCCTCGGCGGCCCCGGTCAACAGATCGACAGCAAAAAACAGCCGGTGATCATCATTGACCCCCGCGGCGGTCACGGCTCGGGGATCGGCGGGTTCAAACAGGATTCGGTTATCGGCGAAAGTTTGAGAGCCGGCCACCCCACCTACTTTGTCTCCTTCAGTCACTCGCCACGCCCTGGGCAAACCCTCGCCGATATCACAGAAGCCCAGGCGCGGTTCATCGAAGTCGTCAGCGCCCGACATCCCGACAGCACCAAACCCGTGGTAATCGGCAACTGCCAGGCGGGCTGGGCGTTAATGGGCCTGGCCGCCACCCGGCCGGAGCTGCCAGGGCTGATCATTGTCAATGGTGCGCCGTTGTCGTACTGGGCCGGTGTCAATGGTCGCAATCCGATGCGCTACACCGGTGGTTTGCTGGGAGGTGGCTGGATGGCGCGCCTGGGGAGCGACCTCGGTAATGAGCGTTTCGACGGCACCTGGCTGGTCAGCAATTTTGAAAACCTGGACCCGGCCAACACCTATTGGGGCAAGTACTACCACCTGTTCAGCGAAGTCGACAGCGAGGCCGCACGCTTTCTGGATTTCGAACGCTGGTGGGGCAGCCCGACCCTGCTCAATGGCGAAGAGATCGAGATGATTGTCGACGACCTGTTCATCGGCAATCGGCTGTCCGGCGGCCTCGGTCGCAAGAGTAGCGGGCTTGACCTCAAACTGATTGAAGTGCCGGTGGTGGTGTTCTGCTCGTATGGCGACAACATCACCCCCCCGCAACAGGCACTGGACTGGATCTCCGACGTCTATCCAAGCGATCTCGCGTTGCAAAATGCCGGACGCACCATCGTGTACCTGCGGCACGCGAGCATCGGTCACCTGGGCATCTTCGTGTCCGGTGAAGTGGCGCGGCGCGAGCACCGTGAATTGCTCGGTGCAGTCGATGCGATCAATGCGCTGTCAGCCGGGCTGTATGAAATGCTGATCGAAGACCTGCCGGAGAATTCGGCGACGCCGTATGCCGTGCGTTTCGAGCCCCGGCGTATCGCCGACATCCATGGCCAGGTGCAGCCGCCCCGTGATGACGATCGCGAATTTGCGCTGGTCCAGCGCGCGTCCGATATCAACAACAGTGTGTACGACGAATTCATACGCCCGTGGTTGCGTCAGCTGATCAACGAACCAAGCGCCGAAATGTTGCGCCGGGCGCACCCTTTCCATCAGCAGCAAGTGGCCTGGAGCAGTTTGAACCCGGCGCTGTGGTGGCTGGCAGGCAGTGCCGCCCAAGTGAGCAAGGATCGCCACCCCGCCAGCCAGAACAACCCGTTGCTGGTCTGGCAGGAACTGTTTTCCAACCAGGTGCAGGACGCCTTGAACGGCTATCGGGATCTGCGCGATGCGGCTCAGGAAATGTGTTTCTACGGCGTGTATGGCGTACTCAATAGCCTCACCGGCAATGCACCCGGGCGAAATTTGCAGGAACATGCCGAGCAGCACGACAAGGTCCTGATCGAGCGCCTGCAGGATGCCCTGCCCCTTGGCGGTCTGATGGAAGCCTTGATACGGATCCTGTTCCTGCTGGGCCGCGACAGCGACACGTCGGGCAAGGAAAGCGTCGAAAAATTGATCCTGCAACTGCAGGTGCTGCTCCAGGACTACAGTGCCAAACCGCTTGATTTGCGCGAAACCCTGCGCCTGCAAAAACTGCTGGTCGCCACCCATCCGCAAGAAAGCCTGCACAGCCTGCCCTTGATGCTTGCCGAGGTCGAAGAGCGCCAGCAAGTGCTGGCGGCCGTCGCCAATTTGCTGCCGGAACTGCTGACCAGCGGCGCAGACAACCCATTCTGGTGTGAGCTGCACACGCTGCTGGACGTGCCGCTGCCGGGTTTCAGCCTGACCCAACCACCCGGTGAAGCCGATGCCATCGAAGAGAAAGTCCCGGCGATAGCTCCAGAGACGGTCAAGCAGGAAGCCCCAGTGGTCATCCCTGAGCCAATCAAGCAGAAAGCCCCGGCGGTAACCCCAGAGCCAATCAAACAGAAAACCCCAGCGGTAATCCCCAAGCCAATCAAGCAGGAAAAAACCGCAGTGGCCCCTGACCCCGTCGCCAAGGTTGCGAGTCCAGTGCGCAAACCTGCCAAGGGCAAGAAAGGCGTGAAAAAACCTCCGGTGAAATAACGTCGAACGCTGACGAGGACCGCGTCAGACCGGCGCGACCTCCTCGATTTCAAGCGATTCATCGGCCCGATACTGACCGGGTGTCATGCCAAACCAGCGGCTACAAGCTTTGTTGAAACTGCTGTGATCATGAAAACCAAGGAGATAGGCGACATGCTTCATGTTGAAGTGAGAATGACGCAGGTAAAAATCGGCCAGTTGCCGGCGCACCGCGTTCTGCACATCCTTGAATTGCGTCCCTTCTTTTTCCAGCGCGCGTTGCAGCGTCCGCTTGCTGATGTTCAATGCCGCCGCGATCGACTCCATGTCGCACTGTCCATGGCCCTGACTCAAGCGCTCGGTAAGCAGCGCGCGAATCCTGCCGACGATGCAAAAACCAAACAGCAGGTCCAGTTGCGCCTCGGCAAAACTGTCATGCAGCACTGCCAACGCTTCGTTGGCCATGCTCAACGGACGGAGCAGCTCCTGCCCGTCAAACAAAATGCTGTCGTAAGCCGCGTCGAAACGCAGGTCGCAGCCAAACAAACGTCGATGCTCGGTGGTGTCTTCAGGTTCGGGATAGCTGAACTCCACGCTCAAGGGTTGCGGTGAGTTGCCGCCCGCCAGCTTACGGCAGAAGCCCAGCAATGAAGCCAGCGCTGCATCGGTGTATTGGCGAGGTTTGACCGAGCCTTTTTGTTGATGATCGAGGCCGGAAAGTCGGTAATTCTGCTGTTCCGATGTAAAGAAAAGGCTGAATCCGGTGCCGATCAACGGACTGAAACGGACCAGTCGTTCAAGGGCTTTTTTCAGATTCAGGCTGGACATCATGGTGTAGCCGACGATCTGAAAGCTGCCGGGGTGGAAACTTCCATAGGCCCTCAAGCCAATGTGCGGATCACCCGAGGCCTGAGCGGCCAGATCCCATAGTCGATAGATAGCCCTTCGCTCGCAAAACGCTCCTGGTTTGTTCGCGAGCTTCATGTCTAGTTCAGCCTCCTGACACAGACTGGCAACATCCAGTCCTTGAGCCAAGAGCGTATTTACCAGCACGCTGGCATAGCCTGAACTCATTCTATACATGGCGTCCTCAATGACCTGTGGAACCGAACATCCTGTCCGGAGCCATGACTGATCTGCGATGAATCAAATACTAACGGGTGGTTCAGTTGCCAATATTGATCCCAGTATAGGTACTCCTGACTTTTAGCCACTATTTCAGGGCATTCGTCTCACCCTGTAGCAGCTGCCGAGCCCGCGAGGCTGCGTTCGAGCCGGGGTCGCGCTCGACCGAAGTCCTCGCAAATCCGGCGTACGCGGTTTGGCTGAAAGACCACGGTGTCCGGTTTTACGACTGCTTCGTCCGAACGCGGCCCGAGCCGAACGCAGCCTCGCAGGCTCGGCAGCTGCTACACGAACGCTTCGAGGCGACGACAGCAGTGTCGAATAGTTCTATTTCATTTCGTGCATGGCACCGTTGGACACCAGACCGTCACCTCTCAACACTTCCGCACACCCCGTCTATGCCGAACAATCCCCCCATCTTGCAACGCAAAATACAAAAAGGAAGAGAGCATATGAAGTCGCTTGGTCGTATTGCGTTGGTCACGGGTGGTATGGGTGGGATTGGCACTGCGATAAGCCAACGCCTGTACAAGGAAGGATTCAAGGTCATCGTGGGCTGTAGCTCAGATTCCTCCCGCAAGAAAGAATGGATGGCGAGCCAACTGGAGGCGGGTTATCAATTCGAATGCATCTACGGCGACATCACCGATTGGGAATCAACGCGCAAAGCGTTCGAGATGGCTCGCGAGCAGTACGGCCCGATCGATGTATTGGTCAACAACGCCGGCATCACACGTGATGCTTCCTTTCGCAAACTGACGCCCGAAGACTGGAACGCGGTCATCGGCACCAACCTGAGCGGCCTGTTCAACACCACCAAACAGGTGATTGAAGGAATGTTGGCCAAGGGTTGGGGACGGGTCATCAACATCTCATCGATCAACGGTCAGCGCGGCCAGTTCGGCCAGACCAACTACAGCGCGGCCAAGGCCGGCATCCATGGTTTCACCATGGCCCTGGCCCGGGAAGTGTCCGGCAAGGGCGTGACCGTCAATACCGTCTCCCCAGGCTACATCCAGACCAGCATGACCGCGGCCATCCGCCCGGACATTCTCGACACCATGATCGCGGCCACACCGGTCGGGCGCCTCGGCCAACCTGAAGAAATCGCTTCCATCGTGGCCTGGCTGGCTTCCGATGAATCAGCCTATAGCACCGGGGCCGACTTCTCGGTCAACGGCGGCATGAACATGCAGTAGACCTGTCAGGGCAAGGACGCCCTGCTTTCGCTCGACAAAATCTTAATGAGGTCACGCATGAACGAAGTCGTAATCGTTGCCGCTACTCGTACCGCCATTGGCAGTTTCCAAGGTGCCTTGTCCGCGATTCCAGCCACCGAACTGGGCGCGGCGGTCATTCGCCGCCTGCTGGAAGAGACCGGTCTGGACGGCTCGCAGATCGATGAAGTGATCCTCGGCCAGGTACTCACCGCGGGCTCGGGGCAAAACCCGGCACGCCAGACGGCGATCAAGGCCGGCCTGCCCCATACCACCCCTGCCCTGACCCTGAACAAGGTCTGCGGCTCGGGCCTCAAGGCGGTCCAGCTTGCGGTCCAGGCCATCCGTTGCGGCGACGCTGAATTGATCATTGCCGGTGGTCAGGAAAACATGAGCCTGGCTCCCTATGTGCTGCCCAAGGCCCGCACCGGTTTGCGTCTGGGTCATGCGCAACTGCAAGACAGCGTGATTCAGGACGGTTTGTGGGACGCTTTCAACGACTACCACATGGGCATCACCGCCGAGAATCTGGCAGAGAAGTACAGCCTCAGTCGCGAAGACCAGGACGCTTTCGCCGCGGCCTCGCAACAGAAAGCCGCTGCTGCCATCGAAGCGGGTTACTTCAAGCGTGAAATCACCCCGATCCTGATCCCTCAGCGCAAAGGTGAGCCGCTGGTCTTCGACACCGATGAACAGCCGCGTCCGGACAGCACGCTGCAAGCGCTGGGCAACCTCAAACCCGCGTTCCAGAAAAACGGCAGCGTGACCGCCGGCAACTCGTCGACCCTCAACGATGGTGCCGCCGTGCTGTTGCTGGCCAGCGCCGCCAAGGCCAAGGCCCTCGGCTTGCCGGTGCTGGCACGCATCAAGGCTTACGCCAGCGCTGGCGTGGACCCGTCGATCATGGGCATCGGCCCGGTGCCGGCCACCCGCTTGGCATTGACCAAAGCCGGCTGGAGCCTGGACGACCTCGACCTGATCGAAGCCAATGAAGCGTTCGCCGCGCAATCACTGGCAGTCGGCAAAGAACTGGGTTGGGACACCAACAAAGTCAACGTCAATGGCGGCGCGATTGCCCTGGGTCATCCGATCGGTGCATCGGGCGCGCGGATTCTGGTGTCGCTGTTGCACGAGCTGATTCGTCGCGACGGCAAAAAAGGCTTGGCTACGTTGTGCATCGGTGGCGGCCAGGGCGTCAGCCTGGTCATCGAGCGCTAGAAACACAGGAGTGTTTGCTTAAGTTGCTGACGCGGCGCCGAAGTCCGGCGCCGCGGTTTTTTTTCTGCCCGGTTTACGTAAGTGGGCAAGGAGCTCCATGGACAATAACGCGCATACCTTCAACACCTTCTGGTCAGGCCAGGTTCCGTTCATTGCCTCCTTTGCAGTGCAACAATTACGTCTCTGGGTCAGTAGCAATCCGTGGTTTACCGGCCAGGAATACAACGAGTGGTTTGACCTGCCGCGCGGCACCCTGGACAGCCTTCAATCGGATTACCAACAGCAATGGGGCGAACTCGGCCAGCAACTGCTGACCGGTCAGCCATTCAGCTTCGACGATCGACGTTTTTCCAGCGGCAACTGGAGCCAGCCACTGTTCGGCTCCCTCGCCGCCTTTTATCTGCTCAACGCAGAGTTTCTGCTGAAGCTGCTGGACACGTTAGCGATCCCGGACAAAAAACCGCGCCAACGCCTGCTCTATCTGGTGGAACAAGCCATCGCCGCCGGGGCGCCGAGTAACTTTCTGGCCAGCAACCCCGATGCGCTGCAACGTGTCGTCGATACTCAGGGAAGCAGCCTCCTCACCGGCCTGTTGCACCTGGCCAGCGACCTGCAAGAAGGCAAGATGCGCCAGTGCGACGCCGGCGCCTTCAAAGTCGGTGTCGATCTCGCCAACACCCCCGGCGAAGTGGTGTTCGAGAACGAACTCTTCCAGCTCATCCAGTATTACCCGCAAAGCGAAACCCAGTACCAGCGTCCGGTGTTTGTCGTGCCGCCGTCGATCAACAAGTACTACATTCTCGACCTGCGCCCGGACAACTCGATGGTTGGCCATTTGTTGAAACAAGGGCACCCGGTGTTTCTGATGTCGTGGCGCAACTTCGACCAGGAGCACGCTGGCACCACCTGGGATGACCTGATCGAAACCGGCATCATCAAAGGCCTGCAAGTGACCCGCGAAATTAGCGGCGAGCAGCGGCCCAATTGCGTCGGCTTCTGCATCGGCGGCACCCTGTTGAGTTCGGCGCTGGCGGTCCTGGCGGCGCGCGGTGACCGCGAGATTGGCAGCGTGAGCCTGTTGACCACCTTCCTCGACTACCTCGATACCGGCCCCATCGACATCTTCGTCGACGAACAATTGGTGGCCTACCGCGAGCGCACCATCGGCGGCCAAGATGGCCCCATCGGCCTGTTCAAGGGCGAGGACATGGGCAACACCTTCTCGCTGCTGCGCCCCAATGACTTGTGGTGGAACTACAACGTCGACAAATACCTCAAGGGCCAGAAACCGATCCCTCTTGACCTGCTGTTCTGGAACAACGACAGCACCAACCTCCCGGGCCCGATGTATTGCTGGTATCTGCGCCACACCTACCTGCAGAACGACCTGAAATCCGGTGAGCTGGACTGTTGCGGGGTCAAGCTGGACCTGCGCGCCATCGATGCTCCGGCGTACATCCTCGCCACTCATGACGATCACATCGTGCCGTGGAGAAGCGCTTACGCCAGCACCCAGTTGCTCTCCGGGACCAAGCGTTTTGTGCTGGGCGCATCAGGGCATATCGCCGGGGTGATCAACCCGCCGGCCAAGGAAAAACGCCACTACTGGACCAACAACCGGGTCACCAAAAACCCGGAAACCTGGTTCAAGAACGCCGAGCAACATCCCGGTAGCTGGTGGAATGACTGGTTCGTCTGGCTGGCTGAACAGTCTGGCGAACGCCAGCCCTCGGTGCTGCATACCGGTAACGCCCAATACCCGGCGATTGAGTCGGCGCCTGGGCGTTATGTGATGCAGTGATCGACAACCCTGCACGGCGAAAAACTCGGCTCTGTGGTAGTGCCATTTCAGCAACAACGCCTGTTTTGTAGCAGCTGTCGAGCCTGCGAGGCTGCTTCCGACTGCGAAGCAGTCGTAAACCCTGTGTATGCGGTGCGTCTGACGCACCGCAATGTCTGACCTTGCGGCTGCTACGCAGCCGGACGCAGCCTCGCAAGCTCGACAGCTGCTACAGCGCCGAACGGGGTGGAGCAGCATTCCGGCAAGCCCCCTCGCCACAGAGGATCGTGACTACTCAGATGGAACGCGCGATCTTGACTGTGTGGATTTGGCGCTAGCGCGGGTCCCACAAGTGGTGTCGAAAATCAAAAAATAGAGGATTTGTCCCACAAGTTTTTCGGGTTGGCCGTCGGACGCGCGACGTTTAACGTGGTGGCTCAAGTCAGGCAAGAGAGAGAGCGTCTGGCGCCCGGCAGGCTTGGTCAAACTCAATTGCGCAGGTTGCGACAGTTGGCGCTATGATTACGTCAAATGTCGTATGGAGGTAATCGGTATGCCCGCCGCGAATCAAGCAGACAAGCCTACCGTCAAATCCACAGGAAAAGCAGTCGTAGCGACGGAGACAAAAAGTGTCACCCGAAAGCCGACTGAGGTGCTGTTACATGGCCGCGAAGGTGATACGCGCATGTTGATCATCCGATACACAAAGGAAGGCTTTGACCTGAGCGACGTCAGGGACATGCTTTCTATATCCGATCTTTACATGGCGCACGGCCTTGTTCAGCGCATTACAGGGAAGTCCCTCAGGACTGTCCAGCGCTTGGCGAAGGAGACCAAACCAGTGCGGCTAAACCAACAACAAAGTACAGTCGCCTTCCAGTATGCGCAGGCCCTGGAGCACGCCATCAACGTGTTTGGCAATCAGCAGTTGGCTGAGGATTGGTTGAAGAAACCCTGCAAATACCTGGACGGAAATATCCCGCTGGAGCTGATCGACAACTCGCTTGGCTTCCAGGTAGTCGAGGACTATTTGACCCGGATTGAACACGGGGTTTATCAATGAATCCTCTGCCCTGGGATGGGAAGTGGCACGCTTGGCGCCTTGACCGCGAGGTCTTCAAGGACACGTGGGACAGTGGCATTGGTGCGCAGCAATCCGGTGGTCGTTGGAACCCTCCCGGCCGCCGGGTTATTTACGCTTCGGCCGACCCGTCCACTGCCATTCTGGAAGTCGCAGCCCACGCAGGCTTCGATACGCTGGATATGGTGCCTCACGTGTTGACGTGCTTCGAAGTGCTGGATTCGAATTTCATCAAGGTTGTTCAGCCCGATGATGTGCCGAACCCGAATTGGCTCATCCCGTCTCAACTCTCGCCCAATCAGCAGCTGTTTGCTGATGAGCTACTGGCCGAGCATCCCTTTCTGCTCATCCCGTCTGCGGTTACCCGTCATTCGTGGAATCTATTGGTGAGCTGCGACTTGGCCGCGGATCAATTCAAACTTGTTTCTCAGGAACGCTTTGGGCTGGATACTCGGTTGCTCAAGTGAAAGGAAAAATTGGCGGAAGGCAGCCGGAGTCGAACCTGCCCGGGAACGGATGCCGTCCCCAACCGGGTTTGAAGCCCGGCCGCGCCACCGGGCGCGATTGCCTTCCTTGAAGTCAGTGCTCGGTGCCTTGGGCCAAGGCATTGTCGAGGCGGATATGGCGCTTGTCGCCAAACCGTCGCGTCAGGCCGATCCGGTCGAAATATTCGAGAATCTGGATGCTGCGCTTGCGACCCAGGCCCACTGCATCACGAAACGCCGTGACCTGAATCACCGGGTTTTGCGCGGCCAGTTGCACAAGCATAGCCGTCAATCGACGGATCATCGTATCGGTGTAGAACAGGTCACGGACGACTTGATGCACTAATCCCAACCTCGCCATTTTGCACAGCAGCAAGCGCACGGCCGCCTCGTCATGGTCAAGGTCACGCACCCACAGCGGATCAAAACCAGCCTGTTCAAACAACGGTTGCAAGTGTTGCCACAGGGCTTCGTCGTCTTCGCTCAACCGCACCTGATGATCGGGCAAATGCAGCCATGGCCCGCTGGCGGCAATGACCCCGCTGGCGAGTAACTCGTCGAGCAGGCTGATGAACGTCGGACGGTCCAGCGCTGTGCCGGTGAACCGCCGCAGGCGATCCCGGTCCGGGCCCATTTGATCCGGTTCCAGTTGATGAAAGCGTGCGAGGTGTTCCAGCAATGGTGCTTTCAGTGCTTCCCAGCGGACAGCACTGAACAGTAATGGACCTTGGCGGGTGTCGATCAGGCGCACGTCATCGGGCAAAACCCACGTGTTGCGGGGGCGGTTGAACTGACGCTCCAGACGCTGCGGATCGAGCCCGGTATCGCTGTTGGCCAATAACGCCGGCAGGCTGTCTTCCAACTGATTGCATGTGGCGAGGGCGTGTAGCTGCGCCAGCCGCTCGGGGCTTCGGCGTTGTCGGGTCGGTGCAAACGGGTCGAGCACCCGCGCGCCGCCGAGGGTGCGTTGGGCGCTCTGGTCACGCAGGATCAACGGATCGCCCTTCACCGCCTGCACCGGCGCATTCAGCAGCAGTTGCGCAAACATCCGTTCACCTGGCGCCAGGCGGGCGCCTTCCAGCAACGCCACCCGCCCGGTCACATCCTGAGTCCCCATGTGAACGTGCACAGGTTGGAAGTGCTCGAAGGCTTTGGGTTCGCTGGCTAATAATTGCAGGTCGACATCCACTCGCTGGGTCGGCGCGTACAGCCACTCGGCCAGCAACCAGTGACCGCGATGAATCTGCTCCAGGGCCAAGCGTTCGGCACTCAGGTTCAACGCGACTCGCTGTCCGGCCATTGCGACTTCGGCGGCCCGGTTCTGTGCATGCAGGCCGCGCACACGCACGGGTTTGCCCTGCGGGCCGAGCATCAGCGTATCGCCCACTGCCACCACGCCAGACAACGCAGTGCCGGTCACCACGATACCGACGCCGGCCACGCTGAAGGCGCGATCGATCGCCAGGCGAAAACCACCGGTGGTGCTGCGTTGAACGACTTCACGCTGCGCCTTGAGCAAGGCTTGTCGCAGGGTCTCGATGCCCTCCCCGGTCACACTCGACAGCGCAATCTGCGGCGCGCTTGCATAGGGGCCCGGCGCGAGCAACGTCTGGATCTGATCGCGAACGGCTTGCACTCTGGACGGTTCGACGCGGTCGCATTTGCTGATCGCCACCATTGCCCGAGGGATGCCCAGCAGTTCAACGATGGCCAGGTGTTCGCGGGTTTGCGGCATGACGCCGTCGTCGGCCGCGACCACCAGCAACACCAGATCAATGCCCTGAGCCCCCGCCAACATGTTGTGGGTGAAACGCTCATGACCGGGCACATCGATAAAACCGGTCAGGGGCGCTTGCGGTTCCAGCGCCGCGTACAGGTAGCCGAGGTCGATGGTCATGCCGCGTTCACGTTCTTCCCGGCGACGGTCGCCGGCCTGACCGGTCAGGGCCTGGAGCAAGGCGGTCTTGCCGTGGTCGATGTGCCCTGCGGTGCCGACGATCACTCTGCGGCTCCTGCAATTTGATCGAGTTGCGCCAGCCACGCCGGCTCATCGTCCAGTTGCCGCAGGTCCAGCCACAACGCATCGTCATCAATGCGCCCGAGCACCGGAATCGGCAACGCACGCAGGGCCGCCTCCATACTGTGCAGCTGTCGTCCGCGAAGACGCTTGGACGCGTGCGGTCGCAGGCATAAAGCCGCACTCGGCAATCGCGCCACCGGTTGGCTGCCACTGCCGATCATACTCAGCGCCGGTACCGCGCTGACGCTCCAGCCGTCGCCCAAGACTTTGGCCAGCGAGGGTTGCAGGCGCTCAGCCAGCGCGAGGATGTCCGCCTGGGGTCGGGTCAGCAGACGCAAACTCGGCAACCTCTCAGCCAATCGATCAGGGTCGCGGTACAGGCCCAACACCGCTTCGAGGGCGGCCAGGGTCAGTTTGTCGACCCGCAAGGCGCGTTTGAGTGGATTCTTCTTGATCTTCGCGATCAGGTCTTTGCGGCCGACAATCAACCCGGCCTGGGGGCCACCCAGTAACTTGTCGCCGCTGAAGGTGACGATGTCGGCGCCATCGCTCAGCGCCTGGCGCACCGTCGGTTCGGCGGGCAAGCCCCAGCGCGTCAGGTCCAGCAGGCTGCCGCTGCCGAGGTCTTCAAGCAATGGCAAACCGTGTTTATGCGCGAGTTGCGCCAACTCGGCGGTCGGCACCCGAGCGGTGAAGCCTTCGATGTTGTAGTTGCTCGCATGGACGCGCATCACCAAACCACTACGGGGGCCGATGGCCGCCTCGTAATCGCGGGCATGGGTGCGATTGGTGGTGCCGACTTCGTGGAGCCTGACCCCGGCTCTCGCCATGATGTCGGGAATGCGGAAGGCGCCGCCGATTTCGATCAGTTCGCCCCGGGAAATGATGCCTTCCTTGCGCGCGCCCAGGCTGTTGAGCGTCAGCAACACCGCTGCGGCGTTGTTGTTGACCACCGTCACCGCCTCGGCGCCAGTCAACTCGCGGATCAGGCCTTCGATCAGATCGTCACGGTCGCCGCGCTTGCCGCTGTGCAGGTCGAATTCCAGATTGAGTGGATAACGGGCCGCCCTCTGCACGGCGTCGATGGCTTCCTCCGGCAACAACGCTCGCCCCAGATTGGTGTGCAGCACTGTGCCGGTGAGATTGAACACCCGGCGCAAGTTGCTACGATGCTGGGTGGCCAGGCGTTCACCCGCCCTGCCCGCCAACACTTCAGGCGTGATCTCAATGGCGTCGAGTTCCCCTGAAAGCACCTGTTCACGCAAGTCATCCAGCAATTGCCGCAAATTCGCCAACAACGCGTCACGCCCATAACGCTCGGCCAGCGGTTGGCAGGCGGGATGGCGCAGCAGACTGTCGATGGAAGGCAGCCGCAGAGTTTGGCTGGCGGATCTGGAGGACATCAGGCGCTCCTGATTACGAATGATCGTAGCGCCTGAGTGTAGCCGCAGAGTTCAAAGGCAGAGCTCAAAGGGGTAGCTCAGCCACCTCCGGGTGCAAGCAGAAGATTAGGCGCTGGACGCTGGTAGCCTTCCTGCTCCAGGCGCATGTCCAGCAGCAGGCTGGTCAGGTCGGTCGAGAGCGCTTCAGCTTCGGCGTCGTTTTCCAGGTAAAGCAGTTTCAGGTAGCTGCCGCAGCCAGGACAGACCTCCGCGCGTAACGGTGCCTGATTGGCGGCGTAGCGGTCGTCATCGAGGCTGACGTATTCAAGGCCTTTGCTCTGTTCGCAATACACGCATTTGACCCGCACAACATGCCATTCGCAGGCACACAGCGAGCACACCAGATACCGCAAGCCGTTGTACTTGCTGCGATGGCGAATCACCCCGGCCATGGCCGGCGAACCGCAGGCCGGGCATTGGCTGAGACTGTCGCCGGGTTTCAGCGCAAGGTCCGGTGTACTCAGCAACCAATGACTCCAGGCCACCTGCAACGCCGCGCCGAGAAACGGCACCACGGCGGCGGGCAGCAAGGCGAACTGGCCGCTGACCAGCGCAATTGCCCAGGCCTTGAGTTGCCCGACGTTGGCGCTGCGCAAGGTCGCCACGGCTTTTTCCACGGCTGGTTGCGATTGTGGCTGGTAACGCTGCAACAGCGCTTCGAGGTACGGCAGCCAATCGTCCTCGCGCACCAGACTGTCGGCGGCGAACGGCGGCAAGCCGTGTAGCTGGCACACGCGCAGGCGTTCGGCATCGGGCATGGCGGCCACGGGTGGATCGTCCATCAGACCCTGCTGCACGTGGCATAGGCCGGTCACCAGCCGCAGGTAATCGGCCAGTGGATGGCCGACGACCAGACGCTCTAGGCGCAAGGCGCGCAAGGTGAACAGGTTTTTCGGAGGCAGGTAGAGAAACGGCGGTGAACTCGCCGCCGCTTCGATCTCGCCAGGCTCAAGAATCGTCGCCAAGGGGGGTTATCCTTTTTTGCTGATCGGCCGGTCGGGGTGCTCGTCGCGGGTCACTTCGCGGTACCACAGTTCATGGTGTTTTTTCGCCCAGGCGCGGCTGACCCAGCCATGCAACATGGCGTTGACCGAGCCTTTGATCCAGATGCCGGCGTAGATGTGAACGATGATGCTCAGCACCAGGATTAAACCCGCCAACGCATGCAGCAGCATGGCCCAACGAATGCTGGTGATGCCGAAGTACTCGCTGAAATACGCGCGCCAGATCACCAGCCCGCTGAACAGCAGCACCAGCATGCAGGCCAACAAGGTCCAGAACAGCAGCTTCTGCCCAGGGTTGTACTTGCCGATGGGCGGCACGCCCTCCTCCTCGTTCTTGATCACCCGCCCGACTCGCCTCAGCCACAACCGGTCGTTGCTGATAAAGAAGTTCGCCCGCCAGAAACGGATGACCAGTCCAAGGAACAGCACGAACATCACCACGCCCATGAACGGATGCAGGATGCGCGTCCAAGGCCCGCCGCCAAACAGGTTGCTGAGCCAGAACAGCGCCGGGTGGAACAGCGCCAGCCCGGATAGCGCAGCCATGAAAAACAGGATCGCCACCAGCCAGTGATTGGTGCGCTGATTGCTGGTGTAACGAAGGATCGGTTTGTCGTTCATGGCCTGTCCTCCCCCTTCGGATCATAGGTATGCACCGATGGGTCGATTTCATGCACGGCGGGATCGGGGATGCTCGGGTGTTCGTCCTCCTCGACCAGCTGCGGCCCGATGCGCACGTAGTGGAAGAACCCGGCCAGCACCGCCAAGCCCATGGCCAGCAACTCCAAGGGTTTGCTCACGCCTTTCCACAGTTCCACCAGCGGACTGATGGTCGGGTGGTCCGGCAGACCGGCATACAACCGGGGCTCATCGGCATGGTGCAGCACATACATCACGTGAGTACCACCGACGCCTTCCGGGTCGTACAAGCCTGCGTGTTCGAAGCCACGGCTCTTGAGGTCGACGATCCTTTCGGCCGCATGGTCTTTCATATCGTCCTTGGTGCCGAACACAATGGCGCCCGTCGGGCAGGTTTTGACGCAGGCCGGCTCCAGCCCCACTGCCACGCGGTCCGAGCACAACGTGCATTTGTAGGCCTTGTGATCTTTTTGCGAGATTCGCGGGATATTGAACGGGCAACCGGTGATGCAATACCCGCAACCGATGCAATGGTCCTGGTCGAAATCGACGATGCCATTGGCGTGCTTGATGATCGCTCCCGGACTCGGGCACGCCGCCAGGCAACCGGGCTCGGCGCAGTGCATGCAGCCGTCCTTGCGAATCAGCCACTCCAGATTGCCGGCGTCGGTTTCGTGCTCGGTGAAGCGCATCAAGGTCCAGGTTTCTGCGGTCAGGTCTTGAGGGTTGTCATAGGTGCCGAGGTTGTGGCCGACCTCGTCGCGCAGCTCGTTCCATTCCGAACAGGCGACTTGGCAGGCCTTGCAGCCGATGCACTTGGTGGTGTCGATCAGCTTGGCCACTTCCTCCTGGTCGCGTACCGAGGACGGGACGGTCGTGGTGGCCGAACGGGCGATGATGTCTTGGCTGGCCATTTAGACTTTCTCCACGTTGACCAGGAATGACTTGGATTCCGGGGTCTGAGTGTTGCCATCGCCGAGGAACGGCACCAAGGTGTTGGTCAGGTAACCGTGACGCGTGAGCCCGGTAAAACCCCAGTGCAGCGGGATACCAATCTGGTGCACCACCTGATTGTTGACCTGCAGCGGACGAATCCGCTTGGTCACCACCGCCACCGCTTCTATATGTCCGCGCTTGGAACTGACACGGACCCGGTCGCCGGCCACGATGCCTTTCTCCTTGGCCAGCACCTCACCGATCTCGACGAACTGCTCGGGTTGGGCAATCGCATTGAGCTTGCAATGCTTGCTCCAGAAGTGGAAGTGCTCGGTCAGCCGGTAGCTGGTCGCGGCATATGGATAGTCCTTGGCCACGCCTAAGGAATCCCATACCGAATCGAAGATCCGCGCCGCCGGGTTGCTGGTGGCTTTCTTGTTTTCCGGGTGCAACGGGTTGATGCCGATCGGCGTTTCGAACGGTTCATAGTGCTCGGGGAAAGGTCCTTCATTCATCTTGTCGACGGCAAAGAACCGCGCCACGCCTTCGGGGTTCATGATGAACGGATTCATCCCGGCTTCCGGTGGCGAGTCGGCCTTGAAGTCCGGCACATCCGTGCCGCCCCAGACTTTGCCGTTCCACCACACCAGACGTTTTTTCTCGTCCCACGGCTTGCCTTGCGGGTCGCACGAAGCGCGGTTGTAGAGAATCCGTCGGTTCGCCGGCCAGGCCCAGGCCCAGCCCTGATGTTGTTTCATGCCGTACGGGTCGCTGTTGTCGCGCCGGGCCATCTGGTTGCCCGCCTCAGTCCAGCTGCCGCAGAAAATCCAGCAACCGGAAGCGGTGCTGCCGTCGTCCTTGAGCTGGCCAAAACCGGCCAGTTGCGCGTTGCCCTTGATCGCCGCGCCGGTCGCGTCAGTGAAGTCCGTGGTGGCATAGCCGTTGATTTCCTTGGCCAATTCTTCCGGCGAAGGCTCCTCGGCGATTTTGTACGGCCAGGACAGTTTGAGGATCGGCTCGGCATAAGCGCCGCCGTTGGCCTGGTAACGCTGGCGCAGACGGATAAACAGCTCGCTCATGATCCGCACATCGGTGCGCGCTTCGCCGGGGCCGTCGGCACCTTTCCAGTGCCATTGCAGCCAGCGGCTGCTGTTGACCAGCGAGCCGTCTTCTTCGGCGAAACAGGTGGTGGGCAGGCGAATCACTTCGGTCTGGATGCCAGCGGTTTCAACGTCGTTGTACGGCCCGACATTGCGCCAGAACTCCGAGGTTTCGGTGGACAGCGGGTCCATCACCACCAGCCACTTCAGCTTGGCCAGCGCCGCCATCACCCGGTTCTTGTCAGGCAACGCGGCGATGGGGTTGAAGCCCTGGCACAGGTAGCCGTTGACCTTGCCCTGGCCCATCAGGTCGAACACTTTCAGGATGTCGTAGTTCGGGATGTCCAGTTTCGGCAGATAGTCATAAGCCCAGCGGTTTTCGAGCGTGGCATTCGCGCCGTACCAGGCTTTCATCAGGCTGACGTGGAACTTGCCGTAGTTTTGCCAATAGGACAGCTGCCCCGGACGCAACGGCATTTGCGTGCGCTTGGTGATGTAGGCGGTGTAATCCTGCTCGGCGTCGCCCGGCAGGGTCAGATAGCCCGGCAGCGAATTGGACAGCAAACCGAGGTCGGTCAGCCCCTGGATGTTGGAGTGCCCGCGCAAGGCATTGACACCCCCGCCCGGCATGCCGACGTTGCCCAGCAGCAATTGCACCATGGCCGCGCTGCGAATGATCTGCGAACCGATCGAATGCTGCGTCCAGCCCAGCGCATAGAGAATCGTCATGGTCTTGCCCGGTTGCGAGCAGGTGGCGATTTCTTCCCAGATCTTCTGCATGGCATCCACCGGCATGCCGCAAATCTGGCTCGCCAGTTCGATGTTGTAGCGGCTGTAATGCTGCTTCATCAATTGATAGACGCAGTGCGGATCTTGCAGGGTCGGGTCGACCTTGACGAAGCCGTCTTCACCGAGTTCATAACCCCAGCCGGACTTGTCCGTGTAGCTGCGTTTGGCCGCGTCGTAGCCGCTGAAGATTCCGTCCTCGAAGCCATAACCGGCTTTGACGATGAACGACACGTCGGTATAGGCGCGCACGTACTCGTGCTGGATCGTGTCTTCAGTCAGCAGGTAATTGATCAGGCCGCCCATGAAAGCGATGTCGGTGCCGGTGCGAATCGGCGCGTAATAGTCGGCCACCGAGGCGGTCCGGGTAAAACGCGGATCGACCACGATCAAGCGGGCCTTGTTGTGCGCCTTGGCTTCGGTCACCCATTTGAAGCCGCACGGGTGCGCTTCTGCTGCGTTGCCGCCCATCACCAGGATCAGATTCGCGTTGCCGATATCGGTCCAGGTATTGGTCATGGCACCACGGCCGTACGTCGGGGCAAGACTTGCCACCGTCGGGCCGTGTCAGACACGCGCCTGGTTATCGAACCCCAGCATGCCGAGACTGCGAATGACCTTGTGGGTGATGTAACCCGCTTCGTTGGACGCCGCCGAGGCCGCGAGGAAACCGGTGGTCAGCCAACGGTTTACCATTTGGCCCTGGGCATTCTTCTCGATGAAGTTGGCGTCGCGGTCGGCCTTCATCAAGTCGGCGACGCGATCGAGCGCTTCATCCCAGGAGATGCGCGTCCACTCGGTGGTGCCAGGTTTGCGCACCTCTGGGTATTGCAGGCGACCGGGGCTGTGAATGAAGTCCAGCAAGCCGGCGCCTTTGGGGCACAGGGTGCCGCGGTTGACCGGGTGGTCGGAATCGCCTTCGATGTGGATGATGTTTTGCGCGACGTTCTTGGCGGCATCGCCCTGGCTGTACATGATCACGCCGCAGCCGACCGAGCAGTACGGGCAGGTGTTGCGGGTTTCATGGGTGTGGGCAAGCTTGAAGTGGCGCACCTGCTCGGCGAAGGCAGTCGCGGGGGCCATGCCCAGCGCGCCGAGGCTCGAGCCCGCAAGGCCGATACCAGCGACCTTGAAGAACTGACGACGGTTGAGGTCCATCGTGCACTCCTGTCAGGGGGAGACCCGGTACTTTTGCCGGGTTTTTCTGGACAATCACGGTTGTGGCAGTCTGGCTGCCGACATTTAAAACTGTAGACAATGTTAGAACTGACTGTGTGAAAACCGACCATCGGGCAATACCTTGTGGGAGCGAGCTTGCTCGCGATGGCGGTGGGTCATTCAACATCTATGCAAGCTGAGCCACCGCTTTCGCGAGTAAGCTCGCTCCCACAGGGGCTTGGCGTTTATCATGACTGTCGGATTTACCCTGCCCTTTATGAGACTGAGCATGACTTTCGATTTTGATCAGGTGTTCGACCGCCACAACACCGGCAGTACCAAATGGAGCCGTTACCAGGCCGACGTATTGCCGATGTGGGTGGCCGACATGGACTTCTCCGCACCGCCGGTGATCATCCAGGCCCTGCAAAAACGTCTGGAACACCCGATGCTCGGC
This sequence comes from Pseudomonas sp. F01002, assembly GCF_004402115.1. Taxonomy (NCBI): domain Bacteria; kingdom Pseudomonadati; phylum Pseudomonadota; class Gammaproteobacteria; order Pseudomonadales; family Pseudomonadaceae; genus Pseudomonas; species Pseudomonas sp. F01002. The sequence goes on from NZ_SOPU01000026.1 coordinate 86,928, forward strand.
TACAGCGTGGCCCAGGATGACTTGCGCGATGCCATCGTCGCTGACCTGTGGAACAAGTACGCCTGGCGCGTATTGCCTGAGGAGCTGATTTTCTTGCCGGGCGTGGAGTCGGGTTTCAACATGGCGCTGAATGCGCTGGTCCAGCCGCAGCAGAACGTCGTGGTTCAGGTCCCGAACTACCCGCCGCTGCGTCATGCGCCGGGGCACTGGGGTTTGAACAAGGTAGAACTCGAATTCGACGCGTTGGCGGACGGCACTTACGCCACGCCACTCGATGCCCTGAACCAGGCGCTGACCGGTGGCGGTGCGCTGCTGCTGAGCAACCCGCACAACCCGGTGGGCAAAGTTTTCCCGCGAGAAGAACTGCAAGCGGTCGCCGACATCTGCCTGGAGCAGGATGCCTGGATCATCTCTGACGAGATTCATGCCGAGCTGTGTTTCGACGGGCGTGTGCACATTCCGACGGCCTCCCTGAGCCCGGAAATCGCCAAGCGCACCATCACGCTGATGTCGGCGAGCAAGGCTTACAACATTGCCGGTCTGAAGACGTCTTTCATGATCATTCAGGACTCGGCGTTGCGTACGCGGGTCAACCACGCCCGCTGCGGCATGGTCGACAGCGTCAACCCGTTGGGCATGGAAGCGACTCGTGTCGCCTACAGCGAAGGCGGCCCTTGGCTGGCCGGGCTGAAGGCGTATCTGCAAAGCAATCGGGATTATCTGGTGGAAGCGGTCAACACACGACTGCCGGGTGTGACCATGAATATCCCGCAAGGCACGTATCTGGCGTGGCTCGATTGCTCGGCGCTGGGACTGGATAACCCTCAGCAGTTTTTCCTTGAGCAAGCCAAGGTCGGGTTGAGCCCTGGTCTGGATTTCGGCGATAACAGCAAACAGTTCGTGCGCCTGAATTTCGGCTGCCCGCGGGCATTGCTGGAAGAAGGCATTGCGCGGATGGAGCGTAGTTTGCTCAATCGCAAAGCCTGAATCCAGATCAAAAGATCGCAGCCTTCGGCAGCTCCTACGCGAAATTGCGTACACCCTGTAGGAGCTGCCGAAGGCTGCGATCTTTTGATTTTTCGCGACATGAAATCCAACCGAACTCAAGGCAAAACACCAGGGTCAACCCTTTGACTCTTCTGCCTTGCGAACGGAGATTTCCCAACGACTGCCTATCCCAAACCACCCTTCCCGAAACAGGCCCAGCCAGTCCCCGGTTCCCAAAAGAAAATGGACCCGTACCCCGACTGTGGCGAACAAAGCTACAAGGGCTCAGGCCGACTGGACGGCAAGATCGCCCTGATCACCGGTGCCGACAGTGGCATCGGTCGCGCCGTAGCGATCGCCTTCGCCCGTGAAGGCGCGGATGTCGCCGTCGCCTACCTCAATGAACATGAAGACGCACAGGAAACCGCACGCTGGGTCGAACAGGCCGGACGGCAGTGCCTGTTGCTGCCCGGTGACCTGGCGCAGAAAGCGCACTGCCAGGCCTTGGTGGACAAGACGGTCGAGCGCTTCGGCCGGATCGATGTGCTAGTTAACAACGCGGCGTTCCAGATGACCCATGAACACTTCGAGGACATCCCGGACGAAGAATGGGTGATGACCTTCGACGTCAATATCACCGCCATTTTCAGGCTCTGTCAGGCCGCGTTGAAGCACATGAAACCCGGCAGTTCGATCATCAACACCAGTTCGGTCAATTCAGACATGCCCAAACCCACCCTCCTGCCTTACGCCACGACCAAAGGTGCGATTGCCAACTTCACCGCTGGCCTGGGGCAGATGCTGGGGCCGAAGAACATTCGGGTGAATTGCGTGGCACCGGGGCCGATCTGGACGCCGCTGATTGTCTCGACCATGCCCGATGAAGAAGTGCAGAACTTTGGTGGGCAGACCCCGCTCGGCCGGCCGGGTCAACCGGTGGAAGTGGCGCCGATTTATGTGTTGCTGGCCTCGGATGAGGCCAGTTACATCACCGGACAACGGTACGGGATTACCGGCGGCAAACCGATGCTTTAAATTGAACCTGCCAGCATTTCCAGAACTCCACATTTTATAGGCCCTCCTTTGGCGGGCCTTTCGATATCTGGAGCAGCACGCACCCGACGAGTACCGAGCATGAGCTTCATTTTATGGGTGGCGGTGTTGGGTGCCGTGCTGCTGACACTGGCACTGACGTCGTCGTACCTGCGCTGGATGCCGGTGACTACGTCGGCGGTATGCCTTGTGCTGGGTGTGGCGATCGGGCCAGCGGGGCTCGGGCTGTTGAAACTGGACACCGATAATGCGTCCACCTGGATGGAGCACCTGACGGAAGTCGCAGTGCTGTTTTCGTTGTTTGTCTGCGGTTTGAAGTTGCGCTTGCCGTTCAAGGATAAAAACTGGCGCATTGCCTACGGCCTGGCCGGTCCGGTCATGGTGCTGACCATTTCCGGCGTCAGCCTGTTGCTGCATTACGGTTTCGAATTGTCCTGGGGCGCGTCCGTGTTGATCGGTTCGATTCTGGCGCCCACCGACCCGGTGCTCGCTGCCCTGGTACAAGTCAACGACGCCCGGGATGACGACAGCGTGCGCTTCGGGCTGTCGGGTGAGGCCGGGCTCAATGACGGGATCGCCTTCCCGTTTGTCATCCTCGGCCTGCTCCTGGTGCAGCACGACGGCAACCCCGGCTGGCTGAGCGATTGGGTGCTACGCAGTCTGTTGTGGGCAGTCCCGGCCGGTTTGCTCACCGGCTACTGGATGGGACGCGGTATTGGCCGCCTGACCTTGTTGATGCGAATCCAGAATGACGACAGCACCCTTTCCCCGAATGATTATCTCGCCCTCGCCTTGATTGCCCTGGCTTATGTCGGGGCCGAGTCGATTCACGGTTACGGCTTTCTGTCGGTGTTTGCCGCCGGTCTGGGCTTGCGTCACGAAGAAGTCAAATCCACGGGCGACGACGAACTTCCCGCCGAGCATCTCGTTCAGCCTGTTGTGGGACATCAGAACGTCGAGCCGCAAGACGCCGTTCATGGCGATACCGAGAACCTTGAAGACACCCAGGTCGCCGCGGGAATCATGATGGGCGACATGCTCGCCTTTGGCAGTCTGGTGGAACGGGCCATGGAAGTGTTTCTGGTGACGCTGCTCGGCGTGGTGCTGATGGCGCATTGGGACTGGCGTGCGTTGCCGATCGCCGGCGTGTTGTTTTGCCTGATACGACCGCTGAGCGTCATCGCCATGCCTTGGGGCAATTTGCTCAACGGGCGCCAGCGAATGTTGATTGGCTGGTTCGGCATACGCGGCATCGGCAGTCTGTATTACCTGTTTTATGCCCTGAACCACGGGCTGGGCGCGTCGATCTCAACACTCTGCATGGATCTGACCTTGTCCGTGGTCGCGCTCAGCATCCTCATCCACGGGATCAGTACTCAACCGATCCTGGCTCGATATGAACAACATAAAAAACAGGATATTTGATTTGAGGTCTGTGCGTTCAGGGTCGGAATTATCGAATTTTCACGTTCATAAATTTGAAATTCTTCGCGACCCGGCCAGTCACAACTCTAATCCCGCCCGGCTTTTGCACGGAGGGACTTGCCAGGTTCGGTTCCCCTGCGGCGTCGATACCTATCAACAGGAACCTTGAGAAAATCTGGTGCTGGTCATGATTCACTATTCCACCTCCGAAGAAATCAAAGCCTGCCGGGCCTTCGCCCAGGAACGTAATTGTCAAATGTTTGAAGACGCCCAGGCACTGAGCCGCAGCGCCTGGGCGTTACTTGAGGTGAGCGACATGGATGTGGAACGGTTTGATCGCTATCAGGCCATGCGCAGGAAGGCCGACTTGAAGTTCGAGGAAGCGATCGAGCACTTGCGGCTGCTCAACGAAGATTTCCCGCCTGTCTCGATGTCCACGCAAAACGCTCATCGTTTGCTCCAGCACCCCGAATCCCGAGCCTGAACTTGAAAAGCCCGGGGATAGTCGCCGGGCTTTTTATTGTCTGGAACATTAATGCTCCCCTGCGAACTGCATGAGTCAATTTCCAGACTCATGCAGGCTGCATGACCGCAGTTCGCCATCAGTCACTTCAACTTATTGTTTTATAAACAAGTTATCGCATCGGCAAACCGGCACGACAAATGCTCAAGGACAATGAGCGACTTTCGGCCTTGAGACCGTTCGCGCTCACCCCCTGACTCGTTGGAGAGACTCGACCATGAACGCCATAGACCTGTTGAAAGCAGACCATGAACGCGTAAAAGGCATCCTGACCCAATTAAGCGAATCCACCGAACGTGGTGTTAAAAAACGCGGCGAGTTACTGGCCAAACTGGAAATGGAGATCGCCATCCACACCCGTCTCGAAGAGGAGGTCTTGTACCCGGCGTACAAGAAGGCTGGGGGCAAGGAACAGGACGTCATGTATTACGAAGCCAAGGAAGAACATCGCACCGTAGATTCGCTGGTGCTGCCAGACCTGAAAGTCACCGATCCGTCCACCCCCGAATTCGCCGGTCGCGTGAAAGTGGTCAAGGAACTGCTGGAACATCACATTGAAGAGGAGGAAACGGAAATGTTTCCCCAGGCCAAAAAGTTGCTGGGTAAAGCCACCCTGGAGGAATTGGGCGCACAGATGGAAAGCTTGAAAGCCCAATACAAGAAAGAAATGAGCGCAGCCAATCTGGCGGCTTGATGCTGGTGGCGAGGCAGCAAAAGGCCCGGCATATGCCTAATGCTGGTCAGTTAAGGTGCAAAACCTGTGGGAGCGAGCTTGCTCCCACAGAGGTTGCGGTGTTCACCCCCTTAACTGACCGGCATTACGGCATATGCCGGGCCTTTTTTGTTGTTCGGTTCACGCGCCGGGGTTGGTCACCTGGATATAAAACGCGTAGCTGCCCAGCAGCACCCAGAAGGAGGCGAAAATCCATGGCGTACGCACCGAAAACAACAACGACTTGCGATACCCCTTATGGGACGATTCCATCTCACTGAACAGCGGCGACTCATCGTAAGCGAGGCCCATCAAGGGTTCGCTGCGCAACAACTCACTCTGCTTGAAATGCCAGTGATCGATGATGTCGTATGCCGCGCGAATCCCCGGCCAGGCGTTGAGCGAACTGAGCAGCCCCAATAGCGCCAGGAATGGCGGCACCACCAGGGTGAAGAGTTTTCCCCACTCGGGGTTGAGGTTGGACATGCAGGACGCGAAGGCAATCACCAAAAACGATTGCGCCGCCAGGTAGGCGTCGGTGCGATTGGCCAGAATGCTGGTTTCGTACTGGATTTCCCGGCGGTAGAAATCCAGGCGATCTTTGGGTGAGCCGAACATCTTCGCATTGTGTTCGGTCAGGCTTTCTTCGGTCGGGGCTTTGGTCAGTATTCTTGGCACAGGAGGGGCACGCACGGGGTAGGAAACGTTTAGAAGAAACGTCTACTGACAAGTTCAGCTGGATTTCAACGCGCCCTCCAGGCACCCATCAAGGCACCCTCGCCGCCATACACAGGATCGGCCAAGGGAAGTGGAACCTTGGCAATACGAGCAACGGACTGGTCGTGAGTCGTCGGGTCCGGACGCTGAATGTCATACTTTTCCTGGCCTTTTGGATAGGCACCAACGACCAGAAAATCACTGCTCTGGTCCAGGCTGCAGTGCCCGGTGCCCGCCGGCATAGGATGGCTCATGGCGGGAGTGCTCCAGGACGCTGTTAAAAACTCTGAGCCACTCGATGGCGAAAAATTCAAAGGCATCGTGAGGCAAAGCCTCGAACGGTGCCTCGTCACTGTGGTCCCTCACATAAGGGTCTGACATTAAGGAATGGGGATGGATTATCTCGATTGGGTGCAATGGCCAGCGATGCTGAACACGGTGCTGGCGGCGTGGTTGATCGGCTCGCAAAACCCCAGACGCAGGGTCTCGGGTTTCATCTGTTTTATTGTCAGCAATGTTTTATGGGTGATCTGGGGTTACCACACTCAAGCCTATGCACTGATCGTGTTGCAGTTTTGTCTGTGCGCCATGAACGTGCGCGGTTTCAAGAAGAACGCGGGATCCGCCGCCGAACATTGAGCTCGCTGGTCATTTCATGGCCGTGGCGATGATCTCCACCAGATTCAGTTGGGTAAAAGGTTTGGACAGGCGCGGAAGTCTGGTTGCGAAACCTTCCAGGCGCTCGGCGTAACCGGTGGCAAGGATGATCGGCAGGTCCGGCTTCATGGTTCGGATAGCCTGCGCCAGTTCCGCGCCATTCATCTGGGGCATGGCCATGTCAGTGATGACCAGGTCAATCGCTGACTCACTGTCGAATACTTTCAGCGCTTGCGCCCCGGACGTCGCACTGATCACCCGATGCCCCAGGTCTTCGAGTAACAGGCAGGTACTGGTCAACACCAGGCTGTCATCATCCACGACCAACACGCATAGACGGTGCATCGGCGGTGCGGCCTCCTCGGTAACGGGCTTGGCAACCGAACCAGTCGTGGCGATGGGTATCCACAGTTCGGCGATCGTGCCTATGTCCTTCTGGCTCTTGAGGACGAATCGTCCGCCCAGTTGCTCGATGTAACCATGCACCATCGAAAGTCCCAGCCCCGTGCCTTTGCCAACGCCTTTTGTGGTGAAGAACGGGTCCATTGCCGAAGCGAGTGTGGCGTCATCCATGCCCTCCCCCGTATCGCTGACACTCAGGCAGACATAACGGCCTGACAGCAGGGATAGCTGCGGTTGATCCCAGGTTTCTTCGGTCTTGGCACTGATCACGATTTTTCCGCCATGGGGCATTGCATCGCGGGCGTTGGTCACCAGGTTCAGCACCGCCAGCTCAAGCTGATTGACGTCGGCCAAGACCGGTTCCAGTTCTCGCGAAAAGCGGGTTTCAAGTACCACGGAAGGCCCAAGCGAGCTGCGCAACAGCCCGATGATCCCTTGCACCAGCGCCGGTATCTCGACGGGTTCGGCTTTGAGCTCCTGACGTCTGGCAAAAGCCAGCATGCGTTGGGTCAGAGAGACGCCGCGCAAGGCTCCCTGAGTGGCGTTGTCCACCAATCGGGTGATTTTCGGATCGTCCCCCACGCGTTTGCGGACGATTTCGAGATTGCCGAGGATGACGGTCAGCAAATTGTTGAAGTCGTGGGCAATGCCGCCGCTGAGTTGGCCGATGGCCTGCATCTTCTGCGCCTGAAACAGCGCTTCGCGGGTTTGCTCCAGCACCTGCTGGGCTTGTGCGGCTTCGGTGATATCACGGGTGATCTTGGCGAAACCGAGCAGCGTGCCGGTTTCGCCCCAAATCGGATCGACCACGACATTGGCCAGGAACCGCGTACCGTCCTTGCGCACGCGCCAGCCTTTGTTTTCGAATCGCCCCTCACGTATTGCAATGTCCAGGGTCCGTTGTGGGGCGCCGGCCTCGCGGTCTTCCGGGGTGTAAAACATCGAAAAATGCTGGCCGATAACTTCTTCGGGCAAATACCCCTTTATTCGCTGAGCCCCGGGATTCCAGTTGGTCACGCGACCATCCGGGGCGAGCATGTAGATGGCGTAGTCAGTGACGCTTTGAACCAGCAGGCGGAACTGCTGCTCGCTTTGCTTGAGGACTTCTTCGGCCATTTTGCGGTCGGTCAGGTCGCGGGTAATCTTGGCAAACCCTAGCAACTTGCCCGACGGGTCGAGAATCGGATCAATGACGACGTGGCACCAGAAATGCGTGCCGTCCTTGCGAACCCGCCAGCCTTCCCCCTCGAAACGCCCCTCCCTGATCGCCGTGTCCAGCGCTCGCTGGGGCAAACCGGCACGGCGATCCTCTTCGGTATAGAAACGCGAAAAGTGCTGGCCGAGTATTTCGGCTTCTTCATACCCCTTGAAACGCTTGGCGCCAGCGTTCCAGCTAGTAATGGTTCCATCGGGATCAATCATGTAGATCGCGTAATCAACGACAGCATCGATCAACAATCGAAAACGGCTGTCCTCGATGGCGCTGGCTTTTTCTCGACCCTCGCTCATTGATTCCTCACGGCACTGTTGTGTTTCTGGAGTATGCGGCAAACCACGAAATTGGAAAGTCAGATAAACGACTCTCGTCGTACGTGTTATCGATTCACGTGTTTGACGATGTAGGCGTACAGATCGTTGTAGACGAAATTCGGAACATGCGAAGCATGAGTCGCAATCTTGCACAGTGCCAGATGGCACTCTTTGACCACTTCGTCGCGATCGCTCACCGCGAAGACATGGTTGTCGATGATGCTGGAATAGACGCTGTACGCAAAATCCACCTTGGTTGTCGTTGTGGTGACGGAGCCGTCGGCAGCTTTGGTGTAGGTACTCTGGGCAATCAAGGTCCGCTCGTTCAACACGCCGAACCCGCGTTCGTACACATTGATTTGCGAGCCGCTAACCGCCTTTGCAGCCGTCTCGAAGGCCAGGATGATCGCAGGCGCATAACTCATGCTGGCATTCAGCTTCGATACCGTGAGAAACCGTTCCATTTTCTGGTCTTCAAGGCTTTTGAACGCTCGTTTAATGCTCGACACATGAGCAAACTCTTGAGTGCAGCCAACGATGTGAGTCTCGAATTGATAGCCGGCGGGGGTCGCCGAAGTCGCAAAAGCAACGAAATCGACACTGTCGAACGCACATTCCATGATGATGTTGAATTTATCCGTGAAGGCCTGCGTAAAGATCTTCCTACTGACTTCACGAACAAATGCCTCGGTATGCTCATACGCATGCAAGACGCCAAGTTTGATCATCTCTGTGTATTGGGGGTGTTTCTTGCGGTAGTCGGGCAGGTAAAGGCGAACATAGTTTTCGTAGCGTTTTGAAGGTAGCAGGTTCTTTTCCAGCAGATAGGTTTTGCCTGACCCTTGCAGCCCGGCAACGACCAGAATTTTTGGGGTTGCCTCGGCCGTGATGCCGCTGAACAGTGTCACTTTTATTTCATTGAATGCTGCGGTGACTTGCTCAGGGGTGTACGTGTATTTCGGTGCTACTGACATATCTTGATTTCCTTATCAAAGATTCAGCTTGAAAGTGATGACTGGCTCTTTGAATAAAGACGGCATTCACTGATTGTTCAAACGGGCCTTTCTTTCAAGATATGTCGATGTTTTTAAAGTAAAAAATCCTACTCGATAGCGTGCAAAATCCTCGGAGCAATCGACCACCAGCGCGGCAGTAACTGCTTGACCTTGCTGTCGCCAAACCGATCATCGATCAACATCACCACCCCTTGATCCTGCTGGGTACGGATCACCCTCCCCGCCGCCTGCACCACTTTCTGCACACCGGGAAACAGGTAGGTGTAGTCATAACCGGCGCCGAAAATCGCCGCCATGCGCTGTTTCAACTGCTCGTTGACCGGGTTGAGTTGCGCCAGTCCGAGGGTGGCGATAAACGCTCCGATCAGTCGCGCGCCCGGCAAGTCGATGCCTTCGCCAAACGCCCCGCCCAACACCGCGAAACCGACGCCCTGACTCTCGGCGGTGAACTGATCGAGAAAGTCCTGTCGCTGCCCTTCCCCCATGCCCCGGGACTGCGACCACAGATGGATGTGTGGATGTTTCTCGGCCAGCAACTGCGCCACTTGCTGCAAATAATCGAAGCTGCTGAAAAACGCCAGGTAATTGCCGGGACGTTGGCTGAACTGCCGGGCAATCAGCTCGACGATCGGCGCAAGGGAAGACTGGCGATGGACGAATCGCGTAGAGATCTGGCTGACGATGTGCACTTGCAGCTGATCGGCGTGAAATGGCGATTCAACGTCTATCCACACCGTGTTCACCGGCGTGCCGAGCAGGTCGGCATAGTAGTGGCGAGGGCTCAGGGTCGCGGAAAACAGCACGCTGCTGCGTGCTGCCGTCAAGCGCGGGCGGATGAAGCCGGCGGGCACCACGTTGCGCAGGCACAGCTGCGACAGGTTGCGTTGGCGGTCGAGGTCGCGCTTGCTGATGTCGAACAGAAACTGTTCATCAAAGAGCTCGGCCACCCGGCAAAATTGCAGCATGTCGAAATAGAAGTTCTGTAACGCTCCGTCCAGGCCTTGCGGATGATCGTTCAGGTAGTCGCCGATGCTCGCGCTGCACGATAACAACGCCTGGAGCAGTTTTTCCGGCGCCTTGTCATAGGCCTGATAGGCGCCGAGTTGCAGGTTATGCAGGGCATTCCACTCACGGTTGACCCGCTGCAAGGGTTTTTTCAACGCCTCGGGTGCGGTTTTTCGTACACCGTTGAGGGTCGATTGGTCGAGGCTGGCGCTGTACATCTGCCGGCCACGCTCCACCAGGTTGTGCGCTTCGTCCACCAGCACCGCGACTTTCCAGTTATTGGCCTGGGCCAGCCCGAACAGCAGCGCGCTGAAATCGAAATAGTAGTTGTAATCGGCGACCACCACGTCTGCCCAGCGGGCCATTTCCTGGCTCAGGTAGTAGGGACAGACGTCGTGTTGCAGGGCAACCTCGCGCAAAGCGTTCTGGTTCAGCAGGGACAACTTGCTGGCCGCCTGGCGAGCGGCGGGCAAACGATCATAAAACCCCTGGGCCAGCGGGCAGGATTCTCCGTGACAGGCTTTGTCCGGATGCTCGCAGGCCTTGTCCCGGGCGATCATTTCGAGCACCCGCAAGGGTGGCGCGTCGGCGCTGTCGAGGATCACTTGCGCGGCGTCCAGCGCCAGTTTGCGCCCCGGGGTTTTCGCCGTGAGGAAGAACACCTTGTCCAATTGCTGCGGCGCCAGGGCCTTGAGCATGGGGAACAGCGTGCCGACCGTCTTGCCGATCCCCGTAGGCGCCTGAGCCATCAAGCAACGACCGGTGCTGACGGCCTTGAACACCGATTCCGCCAGATGGCGTTGCCCGGGTCGAAAGTCGGCATGGGGAAACGCCAGTTGTTGCGCGGCCCGATTACGCCCTTCGCGATGAGCCATTTCCTGCTCGGCCCAGAGCAGGAACAAGGCGCAATGTTGTTCGAAGAACAGCCGCAATTGCGCGGCGCTGAAAGCCTCGACCAGGCAGGTTTCCTTTTCATTGACGATGTTGAAGTACACAAGGGCCAGATTGATCTGCGCCAGCTGCAGTTTCTGGCACATCAACCAGCCGTAAATCTTCGCCTGCGCCCAGTGCAGCTGACGGTGGTTGGCCGGTTGCTTGCTCAAGTCGCCGCGATAGGTTTTGACTTCTTCCAGGCAATTTTGCGCGGGGTCGTAGCCGTCGGCCCGGCCCTTTACCTTTAACGTTTGATACAGGCCTTCAAGCGCGACTTCACTCTGGTAGCCCTCGCTGCGCCGGGACGCCACCGTACGGTGGCCGACAATCCCTTCCAGCGCCGTCGGCGAAGGCGTAAAACGCAGGTCGAGGTCACCGACCTTGGCGGTGAACTCACACAGCGCCCGCACCGCGATGCTGTAACTCAAGCGCTCTGCTCCGCCCATTGCACGTAGCAGACGGCAATCGGCATCTGGTGCTCATGGCAGAACTCGAGCCAGCGCAATTGATTGTCTTGCAGGCGATCACCGGGGCCTTTGACTTCGATCATCCGGTAGGTTTTGTCCTGCGGCCAAAACTGGATCAGGTCTGGCATGCCGGCGCGATTGGCCTTGATGTCCAACAGCAGTCGATTGAACCAGTGCTTGAGGTGTTCGGCCGGCAGGCAATCGAGTGCCTGATCGAGCAATTCTTCGCTCAGTACACCCCAGAACACGAAGGGCGACTGCACGCCCCACTTGCTGGCATAGCGTTCACGAATCGTCTGGCGGTAACGCCCGTCATCGAGTTCAGACAGGCAACCCTGGAACAGCTCCGCGCGGCGCGCGTGAAAGTCCTCATTGAGCAGATCCACCGGCCCACGCTGGAACGGGTGGAAAAACGCCCCCGGCAACGGCGCGAAAATCGCCGGCCAGCACAGCAGACCGAACAGCGAGTTGATCAGGCTGTTTTCGACGTAATGCACCGGTGCCGACTCTTGCGCCAAATGCGCCTGAACGTAAGACTCCACCGACAACGCCGGGTCGGTTCTGGGCAGTTGCAGGTCCAGGCGCAGCATCTCCCGTGGGGACGAGCGCTTTATCACCGGCCCGCCCAACTTGCGCCGCAGCCTGGGCAGCACACGCAGCAATTGTTGCTGTTCGGCGGCACTTTCCGGCGATTGCTCCACCGCGGCGGCCAGGTCCATGGCCAGCTGGAATTCACCGCAGCGCTCCAACACGCGAATCAACCGCAGGCGCGCGCCGGGATAGGCACACTCGCGGTAGATCGCCAGTGCGGTAGAGAAATCCGCCATGCGCTCGCAGTGCTGACCTATCTGGAATAACAATTTGCCGCGACGTCGTTGCAGCCAGGGATTGCTCAGCGCCAGCCCTTTTATCTGCTCGACAATGCCGTCCACGGCTTCGCCGGCCTCGAAATGCTGCTGACACTCATAAAGGAAGAGGCAGGCGTCCACGTCGTCACGGCTGCGCAGGCCTCGGGAGTCGGCGCAGAACTCGACTTTTTCATAGGTAAAGATGCCCAGGTCAGCCAGCACGAACTCGGACCAGTCCTGGTACAGATTGCCGAAAAACATCAAGCGCAGGCGGTCGCACAGGCCCATGATGGTCAGGCTGAACAATCGGTCATCCAGCGACGGGCACCACTGGCCGAAGCTGTGAGCCTGAGGAAACTGTTCGCTCAATGCGGGCAGCCAATCGGTCTTTCTTCCTTTTGGTTGATCGATGGTGGTGCCAAAACACTGGAGAATTTCGGCCTTGAGCAACACCTCGAACAGCGCTTCGATCGACAGCGGCGATTGCTCATCGATCCAGCCCAGCGCCAGCAGTGGGCCGGCGGCGATGGCGATGTCGCCGATTTCGACATAATGCAGCTTGCTCGCCCGGAAGTGATTCCCCTTGCGCATCACCATCCTGACCAGCAGCGCCCTGGACTCACGGGGCAACCGCTTGAACTCGCGAATGAAGTGTTGCTCTTCGACGCTCAGCACATCGGCATAGCGATGCTCAAGCCAATCAAGCACTTGCATGAAGTTGTTCAAGTAGTAGAACGGATCGTCGAGAGGGTTTGCAGTCACAGGAAAAAGGCCATGGCGAGCGAGTACTGGTTATGCGTACAGATACCAGCTACGCCCTGCCCGGTGCAAACGGAAAAGGATCAGCGGCGGCGTTATTCGGTAATTTTTCGGATGGCTATGAACTTTCTGCCGATCCATCGCACCAACCGCGTTAGAGGTACAGTGACGATTGATTTCGCTCGTGGCAGTCGCGCTGTTTTTTTGAAGGATGAGAGGTGGTTATGAATATCAAGACTCTGGGCTTGCCCCTGGCGGTAGCGGCCTTTTTGGCCCTGGCCGGTTGCTCGACACCAACGGTTGTGACGCTGCAGAACGGCACCCAGTATTTGACCAAGGACACGCCGAAAACCAAGACCAAGGACGGCTTCTTCGAGTTCGAAGATATTTCCGGGGCGAAAGTGAAGGTCAAGGCCGATGAAGTGACCACGATTCGACAGGAAGACTGAACAGCAAAATCAAAAGATCGCAGGCTGCGCCAGCTCCTACACCCACGACCGGCGTAGGAGCTGGCGAAGCCTGCGATCTTTTGATGGTGTGGCAGCAAACCTAGGCGATAACGATTCCCCCGCCCGGCAAGCTATCCAGCCCAACCCCGACCAACGTCACCGAATCCCCCCCAAACGTCAGCACCGTGTCGTGCCCCACCGCCGTGGCATGCGCCCGATAGTCGTCGTTCGGCGTCACACCCTGAACCCCGAGAAACACCAGTTTGTCGCTGGCCTGGTAGCCAACCACCCGGTCCTGACCAAACGCGCCACTAAACAGGAACGTGTCGATCCCGCCTCCCGACTCCACCAAGTCATTGCCCGCCCCGCCGACAAACACGTCGTTGCCCTTGCCGCCGAGCAAATGGTCGTTGCCCTCCAGCCCCAACAACCAATCGCCACCTCCGTGAGCCGTGAGCGTATCGGCGCCGGTGCCGCCCTTCACCGTTGATGCGTACTGAGTCAGGTTGTTGCCTGCCTTAAGGCCATCGGCAGTGACGCTGTGGGTCACGTCATCCTTGAACAGCCCCCAGAGAAACCCCGGCTCTTTGGTCACAATGCTGCCGATGTCGCGGGTCATGCTGATGCCGCCATTGGCATCGCGGATGTACAGGCTTCCGGCGCCGTCATTGGCGAAGTCGAAGTTTTTCACCGACTGCTGCACATCCAGCACGTTGTTGCCCTTGCCGCCCAACAGGATGTTGTAACCACCACCGTCGCGGAAGGTGTCGTTGCCATCGCGGCCTTCCAGGTAGTCATTGCCCTTGCCACCCTGGATCAGATCGTTGCCGTCACTGCCGATGATGAAGGTGCTGCCCTTGTGGGTTTCGGCGTTGCGATTCAGATCCTGAACCCAAGTGTTGGCGCGCGCCGGGTCCGACAGATTGGCGACGATGATCGTCGAGTCTTTACTGGTGAGGTCGTAGAACTTCGACTCGATCACCCGGTTCATGCCGTCGCCATAGGCGGTGGGCAAGTGCGAGATCCAGGTCGGGATGTTGAGGATCGAAAACGGCAGTACATTCCACGCTGTCGAGGCGTAGTGGTCGTTGAAGCTGACGATGTTATCGGTCGTCGAAACCTTGGCGGCATCGTGCACGCCCACCGACGACAGGTTGAACGATGAACCGTCGAGGGCGCGGTACACCGGGTCGTTTTCGTAACCGACGTTCAGCACTTTGTCGGTGCCGCTTTGGGTCGGCGAGGCGTAGGCGATGTAGTTGGAATCCTGGTAGAACCCGGCCCACTTGTCGTTGCTCAAATCCGCCAGGCTGTTGACCGCCAGCCCGCCGAGGCTGTGACCGCTGACCAGCACGTCCTTGCCCGACAGGCCATTGGCCCGGGCAAAGGCCGCAACGTCGCCAAGCAGGTTGCCGAAGGCTTCGCCGACGTAGTTACTGGCGTAATCCTTGGGCCCTAGCGCCGCCAGCAGATCATTGATCACATCGCCGATGGAGTCGCTGATCTGGCTTTCTCGTGGGCCGCTGGTGCCGCGAAAGGCGATACCGATTTCGCTGAGATGCCCCTGCGCGTCGTACTTGCCGAGGATTTCCATCTGAGCGCTGGTGTACCCGGTCTTTTCGCCGAAGAACGTTCCGCGTGCGTCGACCTTGCCGTCATAGCCCAGTTGCGTGGCGGTGATCGGCGTCCAGCCGGCTTTCTGCACCGCGTCCAATGCGGCTTTTTCCGAATCGGGATTCCATGGGATTCCGGGAATAACGCCCTGGGAGTCGGTGCCACCGATCAGTGCGGACACCAGTGTCGCCGGCAAGCCAAGGCCGAAGCCGTTGTGCTGATAGCCAGTGGCAAAGCCGTTATCCAGGTTGTGGTAGGAATACAGCGTGATCGCCATCGCGTCGGTAAATAACGCTTTGGAATCGGCTGTACCGAAGTTTTTGTAGTCGTACACACCCATTGGTATTGCCTCTCTCTTTGTTGGAATTGTTAGAGATAGCTCACAACCAGGACGCCCGATCATGAGGCGCCCCGGAGCATTTAGTGCATGCAGCCTCAGGCAAACGTAATGCCTGAAGCCGACAGGTTATCCAGTCCCACCCCCACCAGGGTCACGGCAAAGTCGCCAATCTTCAGCACCGTGTCATGGCCCGACTGCGAAGCGTGTTGCTTGAAGTCATAACCCTGCCCCGCGCCCTGAACGCCCATGAACAGCAGTTTGTCGTTGCTCTGGTAGCCATTGATTACGTCGAAACCAAAGGCGCCGCTGAACAGGAACGTGTTGTTGCCACCTGAGGCCTGCATTACGTCATTGCCCGCGCCACCGACGAAGGTCACGTGGCTTTTGTCACTGCGCAGCAGATCGTTGCCGGCATTGCCGAACAACCAGTCGCCGTCGACAGTGGCCGCCAGTGTGTTGCCGTAGGCGTCACCGTTGAGCGAGTGGTTGTAGTGGGTCAGTTCGCTGCCGTTGAGCAAACCGTTGGCGGTGACGCTGTAAGTCACCTCCTTGCTCCCCCACCATGAGCCCGACTCCTGACTGACCAGCGCGCCGATGTCGCGGGTCATGCTGATGCCGCCATAGGCATCACGCACGTACAGCGTGCCGTCGCCGTCGTTGGCAAAGCTGAAGTTCTGCAATGGCTTCTGCAATTCGAAGGTGTTGCTGCCCTTGCCGCCCAGCAGGAGGTTGTAGCCACCGTCATCGCGGAACCGGTCATTGCCATCGCGGCCTTCGATGAAGTCATTGCCGGCACTGCCCTTGAGCAGGTCGTTGCTGTCGGTGCCGATGATGAATGTGCTGCCGGTGTGAGGTTCGCCGCTGCGTCCAAGGTCCTCGACCCAGGTCTTGCCCCGGGACGCTTGCGCCAGGTTGGACACGATCAGCGTCGAGTCCTTGTCGGTGAGGTCGTAGAAACGCGAGTCGATCACCCGGTTCAAACCGTCGGCATAACCCAGCGAGCCGTGAGCCGACCAGTTCAGCGGGTTGAGGATGCTGAACGGCACCAGGTTCTGCGAGGTGGACGCGTACTGGTCATTGAAGTTGACGATGTTGTTGGTCGCCGAGTCCTGATGTCCGTCGTGCTTGCCCAGGGAACCGCTGCTGAACGTGGTGCCGTCGAGTACCCGAAACACTGGATCGTTCTCGTAACCGATGTTCAGCACGTTGTTGCCGGTAGCGCTCTGGGTCGGCGAGGCGAAGGCAACGTAGTTGGCCTCCTTGAAGAAACCGCCCCAGTTGTTGCCGCTCAGTTCGGCGAGGCTATTGACGCCCAATCCACCGAGACTGTGACCGCTGACCAGCACATCCCTGGCGTTCAGGCCATGGGCGAGCGCAAACGTAGCGACGTCCTTGAGCAAATTGTCGAAAGCGTTTTTCGCGTAGTTCGTCGCGTAATCCACCGGGCCGACAGCAGCCAGCAGGTTGTTTTTCATGTCGCCGAAGGTGTCGCTGTAACCCAGGCCGCCGGTGCCACGAAAGGCAATGCCGATACCGATCAGCTTGCCCGCCGCGTCGTACTTGCCGAGCACTTCGGCTTCGGCGCTGGTGAAGCCATCCTTCTCACCATAGTAGGTGCCTTGTGCGCCGACCTTGCCTTGATAACCCAGCTGCGTGGCGCCAATCGGCGCCCAACCGGTCGCCGGCAGCGGTTTACCTGTTGGCGTGTACGCATACAGCGTCAGCGCGATGGCGTCGCTGTACAACGCCTTGCCGTCAGCATTTTTGTAATCAAACAGTCCCATAGGTTTGCTTCCTTTACGTTAAATCAGAACTGCCAGTCGAGTGTCAGACCCACACCGTGGTCTTTCTCGTTGGAGCCAAGCAGTCCGTTGTAATCCAGGCTCAAACGAACGTCCTGCGCCACCGCCAAACCGGCCCGCGCACCCACAACGGCGGCGTTACGATCCAGGGAAACGCTCTGCACGCTGAATGCGGTATTGCCGTTGGCGAAGGCCAGATGATCTTCGGAACGGGTGTTGCTCAGGTTGTGCTGCCAGCCCAGCGTGCCGGACAGTTCCAGCTGCTGTTTGTCCGACAGGGCAATCGCTTTGCTCGCCCGCAGGCCGAGGGTCGAGAGCACGGCGTCGCGGTTGTCTTCGCCACCCTTGAGCGCCGCGGCATCACCTTTCTCGGTGAAGCTGTCGCTGTTCAGGTGCACGTAAGCCAGGTTGGCGAACGGTTCCAGCGCCAGCGGTTGCAGGTCCAGGCGATACGCCGCTTCGGTAAACAGTTGCGCAGTCGTCGCATCGCGTTTGGATTTCTGTTTACCGCTGAGGTCGCCGAATTGCAGGTCACGTTTCACGTCGATGCGGTGCCAGCTGTAAGCGCCACCGACACTCAAACGCAGCGCATCGATTTCATGGCCCAGGTAGGCGCCCAAGTGATAGCTGTCGACGGAGGCTGACGAATGCGTGCCATCGCCCATGCTCAACGAACTGTCGCTGTAACCGGTCACGAAACCCAGCCGCGTATCTTCCGTGATCAGACCGTCGACACCGGCCAGCAAGCCGCCGATGGAGCTGTTGGAACTGGCGTTGTCATGCCCGCCATCGCTCTTGCCCCAGGCGCCGAGGACTTTGACCCAGGCGTTGCTACGGTCATCGGTGGGTGCCGCTGCATTGAACAGATCACGCTCGCGCAGGCGTTCGCCGACGGCATCGCGCAGGTAACGGCTGTCGTTGATCAGCAGCGTGCCGATCGCCGGGTGAATCTCACCGGACAGTTGCTGAAAGGCTTGTTGCGCGACGGCGGCGGTCGGCGAAAGCAGCAAGGTTTCATAGAGCGCATTGCCGGCGCCCAGTTGCTCGGCGGCCGCGGCGCCGGCGCGTTGATTCGGGGTTTGTCCGACGCTGGCGAAGGACGCTGCGTTGCGCTCTACCGCCAGTTGGATGCCATTGGCCGAGTAGCCGAGTGTGCCTCCGATGAACAGATAATCCGGTAGCACGGCGCCGAAACGCCCTTCGATCCCGCCGGCCGCTTGCAGAATGTTGTACTGATGGCCGAGCAGGGATTTCACTTCGCTGGTGGTCAGCAAGGTCGGACTGTTTTCCAGAGACAGGCTGACGGTAGCGCCGTCGATCACGGCTTTACCGCCCGCCACGATCTGATCGCTGCTGGTCGGCGACAACTCCACGGCGTACGTCGAGCCAGGTTCGAAGGTCACGTCGCCCGCCACCTGCAAGGTGCCAATTGAGTTACCTGGCGCCACGGTGCCGCCGCTTTTCGCGGTGAGCGCACTGATGCGACCGTTACCACCAAGGATCCCGCTATCGTTGACGGTGACCGCCGAGAGCAGCGAGCCGTTGATTGCCAATCGGCCCTGATTGACCAGCGTCGGGCCGGCGTAGGTGTTGGCGCCGGTCAGCACCAACGTGCCGATGCCCTGCTTGGTCAGGCCACCATGGCCGGAAATGTCGTTGCGCCACGTGTCGAGGCCGCAGTGCACGTCATTGCACACGCGTTCAGTCGGTTTGCCCGCGTCGATGATCGCGCCGATCCCCGGCAAGTCCGCCACAAACTGGCTCGAACCGTAGGCACCCTGGATGCGGAACTCCTCGGGAATGTCTTGCTCGGTGACAAACATCGCCGGGCCATCGATGCCTTTGCGCAGGTTGATCATGCCCCAGCCGTAGAGCGAATCGACACCTGGCGCACCGAGGTCGGTGGCCGTGGTGCGCAACACGCTGGCGACCTGGGCGCCGGTCATGTACGGGAAGCGTTCCATCAGCACGGCCATGGAACCGGCGACATGCGGCGCCGCCATTGAGGTGCCGTTGTAGTTGGCGTAGCCGGTGGTCAGGTTGTCGGCGTTGGTACCGCTGATGATCGAGCTGTAGATCTTGCTGCCCGGTGCGGACACGCAAAAGCTTGCTGTGTAGCCGCAACGCGATGAGAAGGTGCTGATGTTGTAGAGGTCCGGGCTGTTGAGGTCCGGGTTCCTCTGCAACGCCGCCACGGTGACCCAGTTCGGCGCGATGTCCGGGACGAAATAGCCCAGGCCGGCGATAGCGTCCGGGTTGTTGAGGTTGTAGTCGTTGCCGGCCGCGAAGATCGTCACGATACCGCTGCGAGCCGCCGCGATGGCGCCATCGTAGGCTCCGCCCGGTTTGGTCCCGAGCAACGGACGGATCTCGTTGAACTGCAATTGCGCGTCTTGCACCGTGAAATGCGGGTACGCGGGGTTACGTCCTCCGAGGTCGAAGCGATCGGTGATGCCGATGCCCCAACTGTTATTGATGATCCGTGCGCCGCTGGCGATCAAGGCATCCCATCCGGCCTTGTAGACCGCGCCGTCGTTGCCGCGAATGATGCCGTCTTCCGGGCCCGGATCTCCGTTGTCCGCACTGATGATCTGCGAGCCAAACGCCACGCCATGCATCGGGCCTCCATCGCGACTGCCGGCAGCGATTCCGCCAACGTGGGTGCCGTGGGCACCCAGCTTGCCGTTGGAACCGATCGAGGGCGAACCGTCGTAGCGAAACGCATCGCCGGCTTTGACCGGGATGTACGGGTCGGTGTATTCGCGGATGCCGCTGGTGACCAGAGTGATCACTTTGTTCGGGCCGGAAAACTCCGGATGCGCGGCGTAGACCGGTTGATCGAAGATCCCCAGCTTCACGCCTTTACCGGTGTAACCGGCGGCGTAGGCCTCTTGTGCGTTGACCGCTCCCAGCCCCCAATCGGCATTGAATTCAGTGCTGCGCCAACTGTTGGGATCGCCTGCTCTACCGTTTTCCACGTAAGGCGCCGCTTGCGCGGTACCGAGGGTGGCCAATGCGCAGAGCAAGGCCAGGTTGTTGTGCTTGTTATTCATCCAGCTACCGTCCTTAGTTGTGTTGCCAAAATCCCTGTGCCTTGAAAAGCACCCTTCAAATTCACACGTCCTGTAGCAGCTGGCGCAGCCTGCGTCCGGCTGCGCAGCAGTCGTAAACCCTGCATGCACGGTGTATCTGACGGACCGCAGTGCCTGATTTTGCGACTGCTACGCAGCCGGACGCAGCCTTCGGCAGCTGCTACAGGGTTCGGGTTAAAACTGCCAATTGAGGCTGAGCCCTACTCCATGGCTTTTCTCGCGGCTGGCCAGTTGGCCCGTGTAATCGAGGTTCAAGCGGATGTCCCGGCTCAGGGCGAGGCTGGCATGGGCGCCCAGCAGCGCCGCATCACGCACCATTGGCGAACTCTCCACGGAAAATGCTGTGCTGTCGCCGGCAAACGCCAGGTGCTCTTCGGAATCGGTATGGCTCAGGTTGTGCTGCCAGCCGAGGCTGCCGCTCAGGTCCAGTTTCTGCTGGCCGGAGAGGTTCACGGTTTTCAATGCGCGCACGCCCAACGTGCTGAGCACCGCGTCACGCGTGTCACCACTGCTTTTCAGTGCGGCGGCGTCACCTTTCTCGGTGAAACCTTCGGTGTCGAGGTGCACGTAAGCCAGATTCGCGAAAGGTTCGAGCGCCAGCGGTGGCAGGTTCAGGCGATACGCCGCTTCACCGAACACTTGGGTGGTCCCGGCATCGACCTTGGCTTTCTGTTTGGCGCTGACGTCGCCGTATTGCAGGTCACGTTTGACGTCGGCCCGATGCCAGCTGTAGGCACCGCCGGCACTCAGACGCCAGGCACCTGACTCGCGGCCGGCATAAGCACCCAGGTGATAGCTGTCGACCTTGGCCGATGAGTGAGTGCCAGAGCCCATGCTCACCGAGCTGTCGCTATAGCCGGTGACCAGACCGATCCGGGTTTGCTCATCGAGCGCTCCGTCGACACCGGCGAGCAAGCCGCCAATCGAGGTGGTGTAACCGGCGGTGTCATGGCGCTCATCAGTTTTGCCCCAAGCGCCCAGCGCCTTGATCCAGCCATTGCTTTGAGTGCCTTGGGCGTCAATCAGTCGCTCGCCGACAGCATCACGCAGGTAGCGGCTGTCATTGATCAGTACCGATCCCAGCGCCGGATAGATTTCCCCCGACAACTGCTGAAACGCCTGTTGGGCGGACGTCGCGGTGGGCGACAGCAGCAGGCTTTCGTAAACCGGATTGCCCGCCCCTAGGCCTTCCACGGCGGAGGCTACGGCGCGCTGGTTCGGCGTTTGGCCGACGCTGGCGAAGGTCGTGTCGTTGCGCTCGACACTCAGTTGAATGCCGGTGGCGGCGTAATCGAGGCTGCCGCCGATGAACAGGTAGTTGGGCAGCACCGCGCCGAACTGACCTTGAACGCCGCCGGCCGCTTGCAGGATGTTGTACTGATGACCGAGCAGGCTTTGCACTTGTTGAGTGCTGAGCAAGGTCGGGCTATTTTCCAGTGACAGGCTGACGGTCGCGCCGCTGACCATGGCCGTGCCGCCCGCGACGATCCGGTCGCTATCGGTCGGCGATAGCTCCACCGCGTAAGTCGAGCCCGGCGCAAACGTGACGTCGCCGATGACCTGCAAGGTGCCAATGGAATTGCCGGGCGCAACCGTAGCGCCGCGGTTGGCGGTCAGTGAGCCGACGCGTCCCGACCCACCCAGCGTGCCGCTGTCATTGACGGTCACTTGCGATGCCAGCAAACCGTTGACCGACAGCAGACCGCCATTCACCGTGGTCGGCCCGCGATAAGTGCTGTTGCCGGTCAGCATCAGGCGTCCGCCACCGGATTTGATCAGGCTGCCTTCGTAGACCCGAGTGGAGGCGGCGAGATCGCGTGCCGAGCCCACCGCATAGTCGGTCTGATCCTGCTGGCTGGCACCGACAGGTACACCGTTCTCCCAACCTTTGGTCTTCAGTGTCTGTTGCCAGGCACTGTGTTCCGCCGCGTCTTCACTCTGACGCTGGATCAGCGCCTTGTCGGTGATGTCGTTGCTCCAGACATCGCTCTGCCCTGCCCCCAGATTGGCATCGAAACGTCCGAGCAATTGCCCCGGCCCGTGCATCGCCCGTTCGAGGTTGGCGACGCCCCAGCCGACGCGGGTATTGGGCGCTTCGGTGATCGAACCGTCGAGTTGGGTGGCGGTGGTCAGCAGGGTTTCCAGCGCCTGCTGGTTGTTCATGTACGGATAGCGTTCCATCACCAGCGCCAAGGCACCGGTGGCATGCGGCGCGGACATGGAGGTGCCGGACTTGATCGCATAGCCTGCGCCGGGAATGGTGCTGTCGATCTTTGCGCCGGGGGTGGTGATGCACCAATACTTGGCGATCCCGCACTGGTTGTATTTCTGCTGGTTGCCTTGATCCAGCCCCGACACCGCCAGCCAGTGGCCTTCCAGGTCCGGCTCAAAATAAGGCAAAGCTGAGCGCACGCTGGCGTTGGGGTAACCGCTGTTACCGGCGCTGAACACGTTGATCACGCCGCGCCTGGAAACGTCCGCCGCCTCATCGAGCCAGGTGCCTTTGTTCCAGTGCTGGGCGTAGGCCGCATGCAGATCGTCGAGGGTCCGATAGCTGACGTCCGGCGGTTGGCTGCCCCAGCTGTTGTTGATTGCTCGCACACCGGCATCCGCCAACGCGTTATAGACCGCTTTGAAGTAGCGTGGATCAGGGTTGGGGCCGAACAGGAAGCTGTCGTTCTTGTTGGTGTTGCCGACGTAGACCTGCGCGTTGTAGGCCACGCCGTGCATGCCGGCGCCATCGCGCGAGGCACCGATAGTGCCGGCGACGTGCGTGCCGTGGGAGTCGTTGTTGGCGTTGAGTGTGCCGTCGACATTGAACCGGGAGCCGTCAACGTAACTGCCGCTGGCGGTCACCGCGTGGTAACGGTCGGTGGCGAATTCGGGATGGGCAGCATCGAAGCCTGAATCGAGCTCGCCGATTTTCACGCCTTTGCCAGTGATGCCGGCGGCGTAGGCTTGATCGGCTTGCATGCGGGCAAGCCCCCAGTCGCGCTGGAACTCCGTCGAGCGCCAACTGGCGGCATCGCCGGGCACGCCGGTTTCCAGGTAAGCGGCTTGCGCCGAGCCAGGCATTGCTGACACCAGGAGTAATAGCGTGCCGACCGACATCGGCTTGATCTGTACGTCCGTGTTCATGACTTCTCGCTTTTTTTGTTTTTTGTAGGAGCTGTCGAGTGAAACGAGGCTGCGATCTTTTAACGTTCTTGAAAGCGTTGAAGATCAAAAGATCGCAGCCTCGTTTCACTCGACAGCTCCTACAGGGGGGCATCTATTGGGTTCTCGGGCCTTGGCCGAACGCCTCGTCAACCTTGGCCAAATCCTGCTCACTCAATGTCCCGGCGTAGTAATGCAACTTGGTCCAGGCCATCAAGTAGTCGTAGCGTGCCTGTGCCAGATCGCGGCGGGTGGTAAATAGTTGTTGTTCGGCGTTCAGCGCATCGAGGTTGACGCGCTCACCGCCCAAGATGCTTTGCTTGGTCGAAACCACCAGCGCTTCGGCAGACTTCAGGGCTTTCTGATAAGCCCGCAACTTGTTCACGCCCGACAGGCAGGCGCTGAACTGCCGACGCAGCTCGATCAGGGTTTCCCGGGTCTTGCCATCCAGTTCGTACTCGGCCTGCTCCATGGTGCGGCTGGCCTGACGGGTCGATGCGGACACCCCGCCGCCGGCGTACAGCGGCACGTTGACTTCGATGCCGATGGTGTTGGTGTCGTAACGCTGGTTGTAGGTGTTGCCGCTTTCCGACTCGTTCTGGCGCACCGAGGCGTAGGCACTGACTTTGGGCAGGTGCCCGGCGCGGTTGCGTTCGACTTCATAACGCGCGACTTCCACGGCATGACGCTGCGAAGCCAGATTCGGGTTGTTGGCCACGGCCATCTCGTGCCAGGTGTCGTAATTGGCCGGCTGCAGGGTGAACGTCTGGAAACTCTGATCCAGCGGCGCCAAATCCCCGATGTCGATCGCCGGCACGCCAATCAGCGCGCCCAGCTCTCGTAACGACGCGTCCTGCTCATCACGGGCTTCGATTTCCTCGGCCGTGGCCAGTTCATAGCGGGACTCGGCCTCAAGGATGTCGGTACGCGTGCCCTCGCCCTGTCGGAACATGTGTTCGTTCTGCTGGAACTGTTGCTCGAAAGCCTTTTTCTTGGCCTGCGCGATGTCGATCTGATCCTGAGCGAACAGCGCGTGGGTGTAATTCTCCAGCACCCGAACCAGCAATTCCTGGCTCTTGCCGCGAAAGGCTTCGTCGGCAAACAGCGATTGCGCCACGCCTTTGCGGTACGACGCGTAAGCCTCGTAGTCGAGCAGCGGTTGTTGCAGGGTCAGGGTCGAGCCGTAACTGCTGTAGTTGCGGTCATCGGTCCGGTTCTGCCCGCGCTCATTGAGGGCGGTGGCCTTGGAGGAGTTGCGCCCCTTGTTGTAGTTGTAACCGATCCTGGGCAACAGCCCGGCGCGGCCGATGGCGCGGTTTTCAAGGCCTGCATCGCGTTCCTTGATGGCGCCGAGAAACACCGGATCATTGCGCAATGCTTGTTCGTAGATGTCGAACGGCCCCATCGCCAGCACACTGTTGCAGGTCAGCAACGCCAGGGTCGCGGCGAGCATGGAAAGCTTATTCATACAGCGGAACATCCTTATTCCTCAGTCAACGCGGAACCTGCCCGGTCGAGCAGCGGCTTGAACAAATAGTTGAGGAGTGAACGTTCACCGGTGCGCACGAACATTTCCGCCGGCATGCCAGGCTTGATCACCAGACCATTGAGTTTTTCCATGGCCTGATCGCTGACGCTGCTGCGCAGCACGTAATACGGCGCACCGGTTTTCTCGTCGATCATCTGGTCGGCGGAGATCAGGCTGACTTCGCCGGGCACGCGCGGCGTGCGGCTCTGGTTGAATGCAGTGAACAAGATGTCCACCGGCAAGTGCGTGCCGACCTTGTCGACCAGGTTGACCGGCAGGTGCCCTTCCACCTCCAGACTCGTCCCCTGAGGCACGATCTCCAGCAGGGTTTCGCCCTGACGCACCACCGCGCCCACGGTGTGAACCCCGAGGTTGACCGCAATGCCGTCGGCCGTGGCGATGATCTCGCTGTGTTGCAGATCGAACCCGGCGGAGGTCAGTTGCTCTTCCAGCGTCACGCTTTTCAATTGCGCGTCGGCCAACTGAGTACGGACTTCTTTCTGGTATTCCTCGATGTGCTGTTGCAGTTTCAGCCGCGATTCGAGGATGCCCTGCTCCACCCGGCCGCTGTCGCCGGTGTTTTCTGCCAATTGTTGCTGAACCTGCGACAGCTGACGCTGGTACTCCATCAACCGATTGCGCGGGATGTAGCCGTTATCCGCCAGGGGCTGAAGGTTGCTCAACTGTTGTTGCAGAGAACTGGCCTGAGCAGTCAAGTCCGTACGGGCGCGGCGCATGCCAGCCAGTTGCGCGCTGGCGCCTTCGATGCTGGCGCGCAAGGCAGCCTGTTCCCGGGAAAACGCTTCACGGCGGCTGCTGAACAACTGCCGTTGACCTTCCAGCACCAAGGCCAGACGCGGGTCAGGATTGTTGCTCAGTTCAGCGGGGAAACTCACTTGCTTGAGGTTGTCCCGTTCACTCTGCCACCGCGCCAGACTGGCCCAGGCCATGCGGTATTGAGCTTGCAGCGATTGCACGTCAGCGGCGACTTGCGTCTGGTCGAGCTGGAACAATGGCTGGCCCTGCTTCACCACTTGGCCCTCGCGCACCAGAATCTGGCTGACCACGCCACTGCTCATCGATTGCACGGCTTTGCGCTTGCCCGACACCACGACCGTGCCTTGCACGGGAATGCCTTGGTCAAGAGGCGCGAGACTGGCCCAGGTGAAGAAAGTGCCGGCGCCGACGATCGCCAGAATCCAGCCCATGCGGGCGAAGAAACGCGCGTCGCGCTCAGGGCGTTCTGCGATGTAGTCGTGTTCCATGGTGGCTTCGCTGATGTTGCTCATACACCCGAATTCCTTGTCGAGGGCTGATACTGCCGGCTCATGCTGAGCCCGCCCGGTGCTTGCGCGGCTTTTTCCCGTTGCTGTTCCTGGGCGCCGGAAAGCGCTTTCAGCACCTCCTGGCTCGGACCGAAGGCTTGCAAGCGTCCTTCGTTGAGCACCAGCAACTTGTCGGCCTGGGCCAGCGCCGAGGAGCGATGGGTGACCAGAATCACGCTGGTGCCTTGGGCTTTCATTTGCGCAATGGCGCTGGCCAATGCTGCTTCGCCCACGGTGTCGAGGTTGGAATTCGGTTCGTCCAGCACCACCAGGCGCGGGTTGCCATACAGGGCGCGGGCCAGTGCCACACGCTGCTTCTGCCCCCCGGACAAGCCGCTGCCGTCCTCGCCGAGCACGGTGTCGTAGCCTTGCGGCATGCGCAGAATTAGTTCGTGAACGCCGGCCTGCTGCGCGGCTGCAACGACTTTTTGCGGGTCCGCCTCGCTGAACCGGGCGATGTTTTCGGCGATGCTGCCGCTGAACAGCTCGATGTCCTGTGGCAGATAACCGATGTAGGGACCGAGATCGTCGCGGTTCCAGCGATGAATGTCCGCGCCGTCGAGCCGCACCGTACCGCCCAGCGTCGGCCAGACGCCAACGAGCACCCGGGCCAATGTCGATTTGCCAGAACCGGAGGCGCCGAGCACGCCCAGCACTTCCCCGGCACCGAGGCTGAAATTGACCAAATGCAGCGTGGCGGCCCGTTGCCCCGGCGGCGCGGCGCTGACCTGTTCGAAGCTGATCTGACCCTTCGGCGCCGGCAGCGCCATGGCTTCGTCACTCGGTGGAAAGGCTTGCAGCAACGAATCAAGACGACGGTAAGCGAGTTTGGCGCCGCTCCACTGTTTCCATACCGCGATCAACTGATCGATGGGGCTCAGGACGCGGCCCATCAGAATGGAACCGGCGATCATCATCCCGGCCGTCATATCACCCTTGATCACCAGCAATGCACCCAGCCCCAGCACCAACGATTGCAGGCACAGGCGCAGGGTTTTGCTCAGAGAGCTGATGACGGCACCGGTATCGCTGGCCTGGTTCTGCAAGCCGAGGAAACGTGAATGGACCTGGAACCAACGTGTACGCAACGACCCGAGCATGCCCATGGCCTGAATGGTTTCGGCGTTGTGCAGGTGACTGGTGGCCAGTTGGCTGGATTTCTGGGAATACCCTGCGGCTTCGCCCAAGGGCTTTTTGGTCATTGTCTCGTTGAGGCAAGCAAGGCCAATCAGCACCACCGCGCCCACCGTCGCAAACACGCCGAGCCAGACATTGAACAGGTAGATCACGAACAGGTAGACCGGAAACCACGGCGCATCGAAGAAGGCAAACAGCGCAGGACCGGTGACGAATTGGCGAATTTGCGTCAGGTCCCCCAAGGCTTGCCCGGCGTTGCCCTCGCCCCGAAACAGGTTGCGCTCGAATGCGGCCTGATAGACCCGAAGGTTGAAGCGGCGCTCCAGTTGGCTGCCGATGCGGATAACGATGAAGCTACGCACGATCTCAAGCAAACCGATGAAGGCAAAGAACCCGACCACCATCAACGACAGCATCGCCAAGGTGGTTTCATTTTGCGAAGACAGCACGCGGTCGTAGACCTGGAGCATGTAAATCGACGGGACCAGCATCAGCACGTTAATTAACGCAGTAAAACAACCGACGCTGATCAGGATGCTCTTGTAGTCGCCCAGCGCTTTGAATAATGGTGCGGTGGCCGGGCTCTTTGCCATCTTCATGGGTTATTCCTGAGGTGTTATTCCTCGCCCTATCTGGCGAAGTTTCCATTAACTGTCCGCGCAGGGGCGGATATAGGCTTTGCAGTTGCGCTTACAAACTAATAACAACTTTTCGTGGGCGGCAGAGCGCCTCCACTAGTTGTGTCGCGCTTATGTCGGCAATGACGAGCGTTATATTCGAATCGTGTTATTGCACCTGGCGCACAAGTGTTATGACCAGATCGGATTTCAATGTGGCTTTATACGATCCGTCGCGTTGGCGGCTGAGAAATAGAATCTTCGAGCCTTCTTTGCCGGTGATCGCCAGGCCATCCGGCTCAGGGAACCAGCCAATCGCAGATTCGCCGTCCAGCCAGGCGCTGAGACAATCGGCGCCCTCACCCAGCGTCTGTTTCGGTTGAAAGTCGATGACGCAGGCGTTGGACGGTTTGTCCTGCAACGCCTGGGACTCTGGCGAGTCATCTTTGGCGATCAGGGTCGCCTGCCATTTGCCGGCCAGTTCCGAGGGGTCTGCTAATTTCAGGCTGCTCGCCATGGCTACATCTCCAAAAAACATCATGAACGTCGCCAATAGCCACGCGGTTGCTCTGTAAGTGAAGCCGTTATCGATCATAAGGCGCTTTACTCCGATCAAGGTGCAGAGAGCAGCGCGTCTGCGCCGCCCTCCTTTTCACCTCACATTACGCAGCGATGTCGGAGTAAGCCGCCTGACCCACGGTGCTGACCAGGAAATCAGCCACGCCATGCCCGGAGAAGTCCACCGACAACAGGCTGTTGCCACCCGAAGAGGTCAACACCGCATCGCCTGCCGCACCGGTGAACGAGTTCACGAAATGCAGGCCTGCGCCGTTGGTGATACCGGTCAGGTCGATCTTGTCCAGGCCGCTGACAAAATCGAGGATCTGGTCGACAGCACCGGGTTTGGAATCGCTGCTGGCCGCGAACACGAAGGTATCCGAACCGGCGCCACCCCACAGTTTGTCCGCACCGCCCGCGCCGAAGAGGATGTCGTTGCCGGCACCGCCCTTCAGTTCGTTGGACACGCTGTTGCCGATCAGCAGGTCGTTACCCGAACCGCCGATAGCGTTCTCGACGGTGACGCCCTTGGCGATGGACACGTTACCCACCAGGCCGCCAACGTCGGAGAACGAGGCCTCATTGAGGTTGATTTTCTGGTTCTGGGTGAAACCGGAGAAGTCCAGGGTGTCCTTGCCGCCCGCATCCCATACCGAAAACACAACCTTGTCCGACGACGAAGTCGCGCTCAGGAAGTCGCGCCCGGCGTTGGAGTTGAAGCCGTAAGTGGTGTCACCGGTACGGGTGGTGGTGTTGGCGCCGTAGAGCTTTTGGATGGCCGCGATATCGTCCATCAGCGGACCGGACGAATAGGCTTCGACGCCGCCCTTGCTGAAGTTCTGGCTGGTATTGCTTTCACTCCAGTAGCTCATGACGCTGTAACCGCGGGTGTCTTGCCCGTAGGACGCGTCGTTGTAGGTCGGAGCGCCCTCGCCGGCGTTGTAGTCGCCAGGATGGGCCAGGCCCAGGGTGTGACCGATTTCGTGGGTCAGGGTTTGCCGGCCGTAATTGTTCAGGTCCGGCGTTTTGTTTGGCGTGTAGCTGCTGTTGGTCAGGTACCAGGAAGTACCGTCATAACCCGCGCCAGTGCCAGGCAGATAGGCGAAGGCCGCTGCACCATCCTGACCGCCGCTGTAGTTGCCGAAGGTCATGTGACCGTCGCCGCCCGTGGCCTTGTCGGTGAACGTGACATTGGCCACATCGGCCCAGGATTGCATGGCAAGCACAGCCTGGCCTTTCTGCTGAGCGCTGAACTGGCTGAACCCGGTAATCCCGTGCTTGTTCATGGTGCTCGACGACGCCGAGGTCAGGAACGTGTAGGTGAGTTCGATTTTGCCGCTGCCGTCCTTGTCTAGGTAGGCAGCGCCATCGCGCAGCAACTGGGTAGCTGCCTGGTCGACGGAGAAGGAGGGTTTGCCATTGACCGTAAGGTTACCGCCCCGATCATACTGATGGCTGAAGCTATTGATCTGGTTGAACGCAGAACTGGATGCAGCCAATGCTTGCAGTGGCTGGAACGCCTGTTCGGCGGTATCAATAGCGTTGTCTGTTACTTTCGACATAAACACACTTCCTTGTTTAGCTATGGAACAGTTTTTTGTCAGACAGCGACAATCTCTGGCGAGATCGTCCTATCACTCGCCCAATGAAGGCGAAAGAAAACTGACACAATTTGAAATCAACCGTCTACTTTTTTTTTGATGTCAAATTGAGTTATTCCTGCAAGTACCCGGAAACAATGCGTGCGGTGTCGAAATATTGTTTGTTAGATGGCGGCTTGCGCAAATCGTCTGACGATTTGCTATTTAATTATTAAATAGAGGTAAGTTTCTTTTTGTCGATGGGGTCTCACTTTGCTGGCGTTGTTAGTATAAGTGCCAGCATATTGCCCGCCTGACGCAACGCGTCAGGCGGGGTAGGAAGGTTTAGAATTCGGTGATGGAGTATTTCACGTCGACACGATAGCTAATGTCATCGATGACCGTCGTCTTGAATACAAGCTTGCCGGAAATAGGCGAATCGGGGTACGCATTGACGAGATCGACATGACCACTGATTGCCTCGTAGTACACCGAATGCCCTTCACCATCGACATCGTATTTCAAGTAGGAAAGGTGGAGTACTTTCGGACTGTCAAACGGATAGGTGCCTGTAGGCGCGTTTTTTTGACTGAGCTGAAGCGCAACAGCCACTTTTTTGTGATCATTTTCTGGGTCCGGCATCGTGCCATGAAAGCGTAGCGTTTCTTGCTGTTCGTCACGATAGATCCACGTGGCGTTAAAAGGGTATTCAATTTTAGTGATCAGATTAGTAATTGTTCCCTTGATTCCGCCTTTAGCCTCGCCCTTTGCGGTTTCCGAGGTTTCGGATGGGCTCAATGGTTTGCTGGACATGGTGATTCTCCCTGGCTACACCGCCGGCGATTGCCTGCGTTTGCCCAGCTATTTAGCAAGAAAATTGTATGGCTGTAACCTGTCACAAATGACAGGTATAAGAATCAAGTTTTTTATTCCGAATACATAGCTCACAGGTACAAAAAAGCCAAACGCCATCAACCAGGATGGCGTCTAACCAATGCTGATTTCCCTCAGTTCCCTGTCCGAATCTTGTTCCACACCCGCGTACGAACCCGGTCAATGTTCAGCGGCATCGCCTCCAGTGCGAACAATTTCCCCATCATGTCCGGGGTCGGGTAGACCTTGGTGTCATTCTTGATCGCCGGGTCGATCAGGCTGTCGGCCTGCTCGTTACCGTTGGCGTAGTGCACGTAGTTGCTGATGCTGGCCATGACGTCCGGGCGCAGAAGGTAGTTCATGAAGGCGTAGCCGGCCTTTTCGTCCGGGGCGTCTACCGGCATGGCAACCATGTCGAACCAGATGGCGGCGCCTTCCTTGGGAATCGAATAGCCGATGTCGACGCCGTTCTTGGCTTCTTTCGCACGGTTTTCGGCCTGCAGAATGTCACCGGAGAAGCCGACGGCCACGCAGATGTCACCGTTGGCCAGGTCGCTGGTGTACTTGGACGAGTGGAAATAGCTGACATACGAGCGGACTTTCATCAGCAGCGCTTCAGCCTTTTTGTAGTCTTCCGGGTTCTTGCTGTGATGCGGCAGGCCCAGGTAGTTCAGTGCCGCCGGCAACAGCTCGGGGCCGTTGTCGAGGATGGCCACGCCGCACTTCTGCAGCTTTTGCATGTTTTCGGGTTTGAAAATCAGGTCCCAGGAGTCCACTGGCGCGTTATCACCCAACACGGCCTTGACCTTGGCGATGTTGTAACCGATGCCGGTGCTGCCCCAGAGGTACGGGAAGCCGTGTTCGTTGCCCGGATCGTTGCTCTGCAAGGCCTTGAGCAACGCCGGGTTGAGGTTTTTCCAGTTCGGCAGTTGGCTCTTGTCGAGTTTCTTCAGCGCCACGCCTTGAATCTGCCGCGCCATGAAATGGTTGGACGGGAAGACCACATCGTAGCCGGATTTGCCGGTCATCAATTTGCCGTCGAGGGTTTCATTGCTGTCGAAGACGTCGTAGCTGAACGCGATGCCGGTTTCTTTCTGGAAGTTTTTGGTGGTGTCCGGGGCGATGTATTCCGACCAGTTGTAGATCTTGACGGTCTCGCCCGCGTGGCCGAGGGTCGCGAAGAGCGCAAGTGGAGCCAGAGTCAGTGTCTTTCGGATCATGAGTCGATTCCTGTTTGGTTTGTCTTCTTTTTATTGGAGAGCTGGCAGGCAATCAGAGGATCAAAAAATCAAAACGTAGGTCTTGCGCACGGTTTCCTGGACATCCCAGATACCAAGGCTGTTGGCTGGCAACATCAGTGCATCGCCGGCTTCTATGTGCAGGGTTTCACCGTCATCCGGGGTAAACGTGCAGCGTCCCTGGATGAAGTGACAGAACTCCTGGGCGACGATCTGCCGCCGCCAGCGGCCGGGCGTGCATTCCCAGACGCCGGTTTCGACGCCATCGTCGCGTTCAACGCTGGTGGTCGAGGCCACTGCCACGGGCATGCCCAGTGGTACGGCGACCGGATTCGACTCTTCCAGCTTCAGGGTTGCGGTGTTCTTGAATTGCGTGATGCTCATGGGAGTACCTGTCGATTGAGCCTATAGATGAAGAGCGCGCCGTTTACTGCATGAATCCTTCCATGAAGCCGGCAATACCGGTGGCCAGTTTGCGACGCCATGGTGCGGTGGCCGGGTTGGCCAGGGTCTGGTCTTCATGGGCGAAGCTGCGGATGATCGCGTTGTAACCAAGCCAGCGGCAGGGCTCCGGCTCCCAGGCCCTGAGCGCATCGAGCCCTCCTTGGATGACCCACGGCTGGCGAACCAGCTCGGTGTCGCGCTGCAGAATCAGGTCGGCCAGGGTCCGACCACCGAGGTTGCTGGCACCGACGCCCTCCCCGCCATAGCCACCCGACAAGGCGATGCCGCTGGCCTGATCGCACAGCATGTGCGGCTTGAAACGCCGGGACATCCCCAGATTGCCGCCCCAGGCATGGGTAATCCGCACGTTCTTGAGCTGCGGGAAGAGTTCGCCAAACAGATAACGCCGCAGCTCCACTTCGCTGGTGGTCAAGTCGAAGTCATGACGCAACTTGGCAGCGAACTGATAACCGCCCCGGGCACCGAACACCAACCGGTTGTCAGCCGTGCGCTGACCGTAAGTGACCTGGCGACTGTTTTCGCTGAAGGCCTGGCCGCGATTCAGGCCGATTTCATCCCACGTGGCAGCGGATAGCGGCTCGGTGGCCACTATCAAGCTCTGCACCGGAAGCTGATAACGCCCCAACGGTGGCAAGGTGACCGAGTAACCTTCGACCGCCGGCACGATCCAACGGCTGCGAACCGAGGCTTTCGCCGTACGCAGGCCACCCGATTGCCATTGGGTGACCGGGCTGTTCTCGTAAATCCTGACGCCCATTTTCTCCACCGTCCGAGCCAGACCTCGCACCAACTTTGCCGGGTGAATGGTCGCGACGTGCGGTGCATAGATACCGCCATAAGGTTTGGCGACTCTGATCTGTTGCGCCAACTGCTCGGGGCTGAGCCAGCGGTAATCGCTTTCGGTCAATCCTCGGCTGTAGAGGGTGTCGAGATAATGCCGAAGGCTGGCTTCCTGCTCTGGATAGCGTGCTGCGCAATACAGCGCCCCGCCTTTGCGGTAATCGCAGGCGATGTCTTCACGCTCGAGGACAATCCCGACTTCATCCGGAATGCCGTGCAGCAAATCGAAAGAAGCCCGGCGCTGTTCGGGCGGCAAGTCGGCGAGCAGGCGGTCTTCGCCCAGCACATTGCCCATCAGCCAGCCGCCGTTACGCCCCGAGGCGCCAAAACCGGCGGTTTGCGCTTCAACGATGGCAATGCTCAGGTCGGGCGCCTGGCGTTTGAGGTAGTACGCGGTCCAGAGCCCGGTGTACCCCGCGCCTATGATGGCGACGTCGACGTCCAGATCCTGTTCCAGCGGCGGACGCGCCAACAATGGCTCGTCGAGTTGATCCATCCACAAACTGATAGTGCGCCACGCCGACATGCAAGACTCCGCCACTCAAACTTCGATGGCGTCGATCCTAGTGCGTGGACTTAGACGCTGTCTTGCGCGCGTGCACGCAAAGAAATTTGTTTTACGTAGGCCTTGGGCGACTGGCCGGTGTGCTGACGGAAGCAGCTATAAAACGCCGACAGCGAATTGAACCCGGCGGCAAACGCCAGTTCGTCGATACGCAGTGGCGGCGTGGCGGTATCCAGTGTCGCGAGCAAATGCTGCAGGCGCGCCTGGTTGACGTATCGATAGAAGCTCTGGCCAAGCACCTGATTCAGCAGGTAGGAAATCTGATTGCGGCTATACCCGCACTCCTTCGCCACCCGTTGCAGGTCGAGTTCGGCATCGAGGTAAGGTTGTTGGCGCTGAAAATACTGCTGCAAATCTTCAGCCATGAAACTCAGCTGGCGTGCAGACAGCCCGAGTCGACTAACCGCCGGGCGTTGGCTGCTGGCGGCTTTGCTGACGGGCTGTTCATGGACCAGCGAGGCGTATTCGTTGACCTGCCAGATCAGTCCGTCACGTACGGTAATCGCCTCGCTGGCCCGGAACGACACCAGGCCTTCACCGCCGCGAAGGGTTATACGGTACTGAATGAACGCCGTGTTGCCGTCCAGACGAATACGGTCCGAGTGCTCCAGGGCTTCATCGGGATCGCGGGGCATGCTGCTGCGCACGTATTCACGTAATTCCGACAGCCCCATCACACGGTTCTGGAAGAAATCGCTGTACTGAATCTCTGGGTGATAGAGCGCCATCACCCCGCCCAGGTCCCGGTGTTTCCAGCGCAAGTGATAACGCATCACCGTGTCGCCCGTGGCCTGGGTTTGCAGCGGACCATCATCATCGGCGTGCATAAAGGACTCGGCGAGAAAAAGCCGAGCTTGCCGAAATTCCGTCTCGGCTTCAATGACCAACCAGTGGTGGCCAACTGCCGAACACCGACCGTTCCCGTGACCTGCATCAAAAAAACTGAACCAATCGCTAAACGGCCTGAAAAATCCACATCGTTTTCACATTTGGCTGCTACTTTTAAAGGCAGTCATCGGTTGAGCCATTGAAGGCTCTTCCCTCCTAACATGAGCTAAAGGAAGCGCTCGATGAATGAGGCGGGCTACATATGAATAAAGGGTTCAGTAAAGTCACCTTTCCAAACGCCTGCCAGCTGATGCGCTGGCATTTTCATCCCATGGGTTTCGAGGCGAGCATGGATGCGCCGGGCAGTATGATTGCCCGTCTATTTGACCGTGCCAGTGGCGAGACCATGATCGCCATCGCCGGCATTCCTTGCGCGACGGTAATGAATGCTGCGGATGTAGAACGAATAATCGAAGCGGTGGAAGACGAGCTTGAGGCTTTCATTCCACCCACCGCCCTCAGGAGCTACGCCTGAAGGCTGAACACTCAACAACAAGCCCACGTTAAGTGGGCTTTTTTGTGAGCGACGATCTCTTAAGGTTCACGCCGATGTCTTGCCCTGTCGGTGATCGGCAAAGAACGCCTTGCCCTTGCCGATCCGATCGGAAGCTTTAGGCAGGTTGGCTGCCTGGGTGTCTTGCCCATCGACATACCAATAGCAATGACTCACCGCCCGAGTGATGCCGACGTAAGCCAGTCGCAGGATCTCGTCTTTCTGTGCGCTGTCGTACGCTTCGCTGTCGCCAGCCTTGCCCAGACCCGCCATGCGATAGACCTGGTTCTTGTACGGCGAACTGGTCAGGTGCTGGCAATCACCCAACAGGAACACGGCGTCAGCCTGAAGTCCCTTGGCGCTGTGATACGTCAGCTGCTTCAGCCGTCGTGCTTCGTACGGCAAGCTAGAATCTACATTAACTACAGACTGAATATGTTCTTCTATCAATGACTTATCGCTACTTTTTCGATAAAGCATCAAGATCGAATCGCCCTTTCTGTAGTGCTCCATCAGGCGTTTGGCCATGCCTTGATCGTCACGATCGAGAACGTTAACCGGCAGCAATGCCTTCGGCTCGCCACTGGCCTTGGCCTTCTTGCCAGCGATCGCCGGCGCCGCACGAACGATGTGTTCGGCGGCATCGATGATGTGCTGATGGCTGCGGTAGTTGTCGCTGAGCATGACCTTGGTCGTGCTCGGCGAAGGAAATTCCTTGTTGAATTCAATGAAATACGTCGGCGAACTGCCCCGCCAGCCATAGATGGACTGCCAGTCATCGCCGACACAGAGCAACGACGAACGTTGTGCGCCGCGCCCCACGTGCATGGCCGGGCCGCGACTGCGGATTTCCGTGAGGCTCGCGCGAATCCAGGAAACGATCTGCGGCGATACGTCCTGAAATTCGTCGATCATCAAGTGCGACATCGGCCTGAGCAGCTCATCGGTCAGCAGCTTCAGGTTTTCCGGCGAATGTTCGCTGAACAAGGCGAACATCCGGTTGTAGGTCATCACCGGTGGTTTCTGATCAAGCAGATGATCTTCCAGCGCTCGCCAGTACAGGCTCAAGGCCTCGAAGAAAAACCGGTCGGGGTCGTCCTTGACAAAACTCATCTGGCCCACGGCATTGGGTACATCCAGGCCGAGGTTCTCGATAAATCCGGCGGCAGCGACAAAACAGTCCAGTAACGGCGCAGAGCTGAGTTCGCCCTTGACCTTGTAATCGAAGCCCGGCCCGGCACTGGCATCGCCTCCAAGGGACGCCAACACACGCTTTGATGACTCGTAACTATCCAGCCATATCAATGGCTTACGACAGAAAGCTTGAAACAGGGTGCGCTTGACCGCCCATTCCGCCCGCACGCTCAATTTGGCATTGGGGCGGCTGACCTGCGGGTTTTCCCGAGGATCGAACCCCAGCACCACCCAAGCGTCCAGGCTAGGAATATAGCCATGACAATGAAATGTCGAGCCGTTGATATCGAACGTCTGGCGCTTCGGCTCGATGCCTTTGATTGGCCAGGCGCTCGCACGAAACCACAAATCTTCGATAGCGTCGCAGAGCTCTTCGTCGCGTTTGGCGGCCAGTTCGGTCACAGCCATGCGCTTTTGCACGTCCGGGTGATCGCGTTCCAGCTCCTTGAGTTGCAGCGCGTGACGGGACAAGGGCTTGATCAATTCGCGAAAGCGCTCATTGCGAGTGTGCAGGCTGTGATAGCAAGCGTTGAGTTGCTGGCGCTGGGCGTCGTTGATGCGCAGGTCGAAAGGATTACTATCGACCTCCTCATCGCCGTTTTGCGGACGTTGACTGAGGTTTTCGAAGGCTTGCAGCCGCTCGAACCCCGGCAAGCTTCGAACCATCGGCAGGATTCGCGAATGGAAGGTGCGCACCAGATCACGCGCCTCTTTGAAACTGAGCGACCGATCCCAGAGTGCAAACAGCTCGATCAGTTTGTTGATGAAGTCTTTGCGCGATTCACGGGTAAAGGTCACCACCGTCATCGAACTCAGCTCGAACCCCAGATAATGGGTCAGCAGCAAAATTCGCAACACCAACGTGGTCGATTTGCCCGCACCCGCGCCGGCAATCACCGAGGTCGAGGGCGTGTCGCTGAAAATCATTTTCCACTGCGCGGCGCTGGGCTGGGCATGCGGTGGCAGCAAGCGAGCGACATCCGTCTTCATACGCTTCTTCAACTCGGCGCTCAACGGCAGACGCCAATCGTCGAACAGATTCTCGTCAACGTTGGGCGGCCGGTGTTCGGTCGAGCGTGAGTCGCGGATCAGCAATACCTGCCGGCCTTCTTCCAACCCTTCAAGTTTGCCTTCCTTATAGCCGTAATCCACCCCGGCACTGTGCCCACTGCGAAAGCCGTCAGCCTGGCCGTGCAGCCAGGATGCCCGGTGTTGTGCGCGCAGACGCGTCAGGCCGTGACCAAAGAACCGGGCGGCCAGACGCTTGAGCAGCGGCATCTCGGCCAAGGGACGAAGTTCAGGAGGAAGATCGGGGGTGTGTTGCGGCACGCGGGCTGACTCCAGGGTGTGAGGCTGTTGAGGGCTATGGTGTCTGCATTTGCCGTTCAGTTCTAGTGAAATGCTTACAGGTCATTGGCTTATGCGATGAAGTGAAGGTCGGGTGAGAATCTTTCGAGGTTATTTGATATCAAATTATTCGATTGTATTGAGGCATTTTTTACGCTTTTTATCGATCAGTGCCTGATAGATGATGCTCGCCATCAACCACCGGTTCGCGTTTCGTGGCTCAGGCGCTCTGCCCCATGACGAACCTTTTCAGGAGACGATCATGCTTGAACTCAGACCCTTCAAATCCCTGGGCGGCGCCCACCATGGCTGGTTGGATGCCCATCACCACTTTTCGTTCGCCGAATACCATGACCCAAAACGCATGAACTGGGGCAACCTACGGGTGTGGAACGACGACGTGATTGCCTCTGGCACCGGTTTCCCGAAACATCCGCACCGGGACATGGAAATCATCACTTATGTCCGTGAAGGCGCAATCACTCACGAAGATAACCTGGGCAACAAGGGTCGCACCGAAGCGGGCGACGTTCAGGTCATGAGCGCCGGTACCGGGATCGCCCACAGTGAATACAACCTGGAAGCGACAGAGACCAAGATCTTCCAGATCTGGATCATCCCGAACGAATCCGGTTTGGCACCGTCCTGGGGCGCCAAACCCTTCCCCAAAGGCCAGCGCGAAGGTTTCGTGACACTGGCGAGCGGCAAGGCTGGCGACGATCAAAGCCTGCGGATTCGAGCCGATGCCCGATTAGTGGCCGCGAACCTGAAGGCCGGTGAATCCGCCGAATATCGCCTGGACAATGGCCGTCGCGCCTATCTGGTACCGGCTACTGGCGTCATTGAAGTCAATGGCTTGCGTGCACAAGCTCGAGACGGTATTGCGGTTGCCGATGAGCAGGTGTTGCGGGTGACCGCCATCGAAGACAGTGAAATCGTCCTGGTGGACCTGGCTTGATCGGTTAAACGCGGGACAAAAAAAGGGGCGACCGTCATGGCCGCCCCTTTTTACATTCTGGATTACTTCGCAGAGATCGCGCCGTCCACCAGTGTTTGCGCTTCTGCCACCAATTGCTTGAGGTGGTCGTCACTGACGAAGCTTTCAGCGTAAATCTTGTAGATGTCTTCAGTGCCCGACGGACGCGCCGCGAACCAGCCGTTCTCGGTCATGACTTTCAGACCACCGATCGCTTGGTCGTTACCCGGTGCATGGCTGAGGATGCTCTGGATCGCTTCGCCCGCCAGTTGGGTCGAAGTGACCTGATCCGGCGACAATTTGCTCAGCAGTGCCTTCTGCTCAGGATTGGCCTTGGCATCGACGCGCACCGAAAACGGTTCGCCCAGTTCATCGGTCAAGGCGCGATAGGCCTGACTTGGGTCGCGGCCGGTGCGGGCGGTCATTTCTGCGGCCAGCAGTGCCGGGATCAAGCCGTCCTTGTCGGTGCACCAGACGCTACCATCCTTGCGCAGGAACGAAGCACCGGCACTTTCTTCGCCACCAAAGCCCAGAGAGCCGTCGAACAGGCCGTCAGCAAACCACTTGAAGCCGACCGGCACTTCGTACAGGCGACGACCCAGACGTTTTGCCACGCGATCGATCAAGCCGCTGCTGACCACGGTTTTACCCACGGCCGCATCGGCGCGCCATTGCGGGCGGTTCTGGAACAGGTAATCGATCGATACGGCGAGGTAGTTGTTCGGCGCGAGCAAACCACCGGACGGGGTCACGATGCCATGGCGATCGTGGTCCGGGTCGC
Organism: Pseudomonas sp. F01002; assembly: GCF_004402115.1. Classification (NCBI taxonomy): domain Bacteria; kingdom Pseudomonadati; phylum Pseudomonadota; class Gammaproteobacteria; order Pseudomonadales; family Pseudomonadaceae; genus Pseudomonas; species Pseudomonas sp. F01002. Next base: position 126,820 of record NZ_SOPU01000026.1, read on the forward strand.
ACGCGAATGCTACGTCGAAACGCTCTTTCAGACCGATAAGGCCCTGCATGGCGTGAGTGGACGATGGGTCCATGCGGATCTGACCATCCCAGTCGACGGTCATGAAGCGGAAGGTCGGATCGACCTGTTTGTTGACCACTTCCAGATCCAGACGGTAATGCTCGGCAATCGCCGACCAGTAGCGCACCCCGGCTCCGCCCAGCGGATCGACACCCAGACGCAGCTTGGCATCACGGATGGCGTCGAAGTCGATCACGTTGATCAGGTCGGCGACGTAGGTATTGAGGTAATCGTGACGATGGGTCGTGCTGGCCTTGAGCGCCTGCTCGTAGCTGATGCGTTTGACGCCGGCGAGCTTGTTGCTCAGCAGTTCGTTGGCCTTGGCTTCGATCCACTTGGTGATGTGGGTATCGGCCGGGCCACCATTGGTAGGGTTGTATTTGTAGCCACCGCTTTGCGGCGGGTTGTGGGACGGCGTGATGACAATGCCGTCCGCCAGGCCCGACGTACGCCCGCGGTTGTAGCAAAGAATGGCGTGGGAAATGGCCGGTGTAGGGGTGTATTCGTCACCTTCGGCGATCATTACCGTCACGCCGTTGGCGGCCAGCACTTCAAGGGCACTGGCGCCGGCCGGGGTGGACAGCGCGTGGGTATCGATGCCGACGAACAGCGGGCCGTCGATACCCTGGGCTTCGCGGTACAGACAGATCGCCTGGCTGATCGCCAGAACATGCCATTCGTTGAAACTCAAGTCGAACGAGCTGCCTCGGTGCCCGGACGTGCCAAAAGCTACGCGCTGGGTCGAGATGGCGGCATCGGGCTGGCCGGTGTAATAGGCCGTCACCAGTCGCGGGATGTCGACCAACAGTTCTACCGGTGCCGGTTTGCCCGCAAAAGGACTGAGTGTCATGCAAAACCTCTGAAGTCGAGTGGTTCAGGAATAGGAACGCAGTTTACTGGCAGTTTCACCGCAACGCGATGGGATCGATCCATGAGTGTCACGCAGGGTATGTGGCCCCGTTCAATCGATCGATTCCATACGCAAGGCGTCCCCTAACAAGCCCACTGCCGCGGCAAGGTCGTGATCACCACCGAAGGTGTGACTCAGGCGCAAGTGTTGCGCATGCAAGCCCTGGAGACTGAACAGCTCTCCCGGCGCGATCACCACCTGGTGCTTGAGCAGGCGCTGAAACACGCGACGTACATCGACCTGGCGCAGCGAACGAACCCAGATGGTTGCACCACCCTGGGGTTCGACAAAGTGCAAGGCATCGCCCAGACGCTCCTGCAACAGCTGCGTCATCTGCACCTTGCGGTCCTTGAGCATCCGCCGTAATACCTGAAGGTGCTGATCGACACGGCCGTTGCCGTACAAGCGAGCGATGGCTTTCTGGCGAATCGGTGACAAGCGGAACGACCGCAGTAGAAAGTACCGTTGCAGTTCAGCACTGAAATGCCGCGACAGCAGATAGCCGTATGGCGCCTCCGGTCCGATGATTTTCTCGAAGGTGGAAAACACGATCAGCCGATCGGGGTCCAGCAAGTCGCGAAACCGCTGGCCGTCCGGTTCGAATCCGAGTTCGCCGTAGCAGTCGTTTTCCAATACCCAGCTGCCATGCCGCTCCAACAACTGCGCGACGGCTTGTCGGTTGTCGTCGGGTGCCAGGCTGCCTCGCGGCATGTTCAGCCCGGATGAAACCATCACCAGCCGCACCGGCTCGGTCTCCAGCAGCTCCTTGAGCCATTCGACGTCCAGGCCACCGCTGGATTGCACCGCCAGCTCGATCACTCGCACCTGCGCAGCCTGCAGCAACCGCAGAATCGCCCAGTCGCACGGCGACTCGACCAACACCGTGGCGTCCTTGAGATTCAACACAGCGATCAGTATTTCCAGCACGCCACGCAGGTCGGCGCCAATATAGACATCGTCGGCGTGCCAGCAGCGCAGCGGCGAGGTGGTGTAGCGCGCTGCCAAGGCAATGCGCAACTCCAGCTCGCCGCAAGGTTGCGATGTCGGTTGCGGCTGACGCGGATACTGGCGCAGCAGTTCTCGCTCCAGCAGTAACAACGGACTGTCGAGGGGTTGCAACAACGCCGGTTCATCGGCGCTCAAGACCAGCATTCCTGGACGTCTGGCGTTGACATAAACGGTTTCGAGCAGGTCGTTGCCACTGCTGAGCATGCTGATGGAGGACACCGGTAACGCGTAATAGCCAGACTTGGCCACCGAATAAACGCGCCCTTCCTTCTCCAGCAGCGAATAAGCGTACTGAATGGTCGAGATCGACACGCTCAGACGCTCCGCCAACTGTCGCAACGAAGGCAGACGGACTCGCGTGTCACTGACCGGTTCGTTGATCAGGTTAGTCAGATATCGGTACACCGCCTGATACGCGAAGTCAGTTTCTCGTGGCCCTTTCATGGGCAAGGGCCGAATGCCATGTGAACGTCATCACGCATCGTCGAGAAGTCCGTCAAACCAGACACTTTCAGCGCCCCGCTGACCATTCATCCGCCACAGCCGTGTCGTCGTCATAGTCGGCTGCTTCGGCTTGCAAACCCGCGCCGCCGAGTTCCGGGGCGTCTGCCCTACCCTCATCCGCAAACACCGGGCCCATGCGGTAAAGCTTGCCGATCAAGCTGACAGGCAATCCGCTGACGTCGATCATCCATTGCAGAACCTGCTCCGGCACCGGATTGCCCTGCATTGCCCGGTGCAAATCAGGCATCGCCACGAGCATGCCGGGGTGACACTGGCGCAGAAAACGCTCAAGCGCCGCGCCATTCTCGACGAAAGGTGAAAAGAGCAGGCACACCAGTTGAGCCTCGCTCAGGCCAAGGTTTTTTTGAGCGTCGGCCGCTGCCAGCACACGCTGCTCGGCCAACGCTGCCGGATTGCCGAACGCCTCTACCGCTTGTTCGCACAACCGTTCCGCCAGTTGTTTGCGCTGCATCATCACCAATGCCCGTTGCAGGTATTCGGCGACACCCGTCTCGTAGCCGCGGTCGTGCACGAAGCACGACTGCAAACCCCGCATGTGTGCAGAGATAGAAAGGCTGACGTACTCGTTGTCGCTGAGCTGGGCCGCCAGTTCGTCAGGTTGAAAACCGAGAAACTCTGTGAGCAGCGGCCAACGCTCTTCCAGGTTGCTGACCAGCATGTCGTGAATGTCGATGTACGTGGCGCGACGACAGGCCTCAAATCGTTCGGCCGGACGCCACGCAACCTGCTCATGCTCAGCATAAAAAGCGCGGTAGCAGTCGTTGCCCAGTTCATCGAGCAGCGCGAAAAGCGCCTCATAGCCGGTTTCGTGGTGATTCGAGGTCTTGAGCCCGGCCTTGGCGGCAGCACGTTTCAACCCGTCGAGAAACTGCTTCTGCTGACGAGGTGAATCGCTACTGATCAATGCATCGACACCGCTGTCCCAACGAGCTATTTGCCCATAGAACTCGCCGGTGGCCAGATACCCGTCGTCCCACAGATCAAGCGGCCCGTTCCAGGCGCGACGATGGCCCACCATCAAAAGATTGAGCCGATTCGACTCACGGCCGCCTTCGGAAACCGGCGTCAGGTGGTTGAACGGCAGGACTTCCCGGTTATCGACCATCAACACTTCGACCCGAGGATCGTCGTAGAGGAACAAGGCGCTGTAGCTGCGATGGATGTTTTCCAGGGTCGTCGGGCTTACGTCGTTCAAGCGCAAGGATGCCACTCGCAACTGGAATGTCGCAGGTGCCCGGCCGGCGATACTCAGTTGCGCAGCGCGCAGCAGCGCCAGGGTGTAACAACTGTCACGGGACCCGGACTGAATCGCCAAGACTTTGTAATCGCCAATACGCTCCATGCCCCCAGCGGCCACCACCAGTCGCTGAATCATCAGCTGCAATGCCGTGCGTTCGGCGCGCGAAAAGAAACTCAGCAATCGCTGCAGCACTTGCTGATAGACATAGTTCATCGCTTGGACATGGATATTGGTCATCTTTATTTACCTGATGCTTTTAAGTTCGATATCGCGCCAACAACGACACGCATTGCGCAATGGGTTGCTTGCCACGATTGAAGTACTGGACGTTATTGCCAAATGCTAGCACTTAAGCTTTTAGTAATTATTTGAAATAACTGGAGGTCTCCCCTGCTCCGTCCAGAGGCAGGTGGCCGCCAGGCCCTGTAGAGCCGGCCTCTTGCGGTTGCGAGCGACATCCTAGGAAATGTCCGACAGCGTCCCACAGACAATTAGCACAAGAAATAGAGAAAGAAGTCACCCATGTTTTTTTGGCAACTGCGCAACGACGAACTATTGGTCGGATATGTATTAACAGTGTGTATTGAAAAGTATCAACCTGATACCCAGCCATGACTCATTCCTTGAGATGAAAGTGATCATTCAATTATCAAGGCTTATATGATGATTAGAAGATACAGATTGAGAGCAAAAACCAGTTCAGTTGCTGAACTGACCCATTGACGGGGCAATGGGACGTCTCATTTTGGCAGGTGCTGAAAACAGAAGAGTCCGTGGGGGCACGGACTCTTGCAGAGGGGGCTTACATGAAGGGCTTATGCAGGCTCGACCTGGAGGGCGACCCGTTCGCGGCATGGGCATTCGTCCATGTAGCGGTGTGCTTCGACAAACTCGGCAAACGGGAAGACCCGAGTCTTGAGCGGCAGCAGCACGCGGTCGGCAGTCATCTGGTTGATGTCGCGCAAGGCGCGTTGCAGTGCGACCTGGTCCTGGATGATGCCCAGTTCAGGCTTGCCGGTGAAGTTGCCGATGCAGTGCACAAAGAACTGGATGTTCTTCTGGAACGCTGCGCAGGCCGGGAATGGCGTCTGGTTGCCACCTTGCAGGCCGTACAGCACCAGGCTGCCGCGAGGTGCAAGCACATCGCCAAGCAACGACATCTGTGGACCGCCGAGACCGTCGAACACAACGTCCACGCCGCGGTTGTCGGTGATCTTGTTGATCTGCATCAGCAGATCCTGTTCTTCGGTGACGATGACTTTCTCGGCACCCAGGGACAGCAGATTCTCACGCTCTTCCGCCGTCTTGGTCGCCGCAATGACCCGGATACCCAGAGCCTTGCCCAGTTGTACAAAGGACGGACCGGCACAGTGACTGGCGTCGGTCACCAAGGCGAATTGCCCGGGTTTGACCCGTGCCAGATCGACATAAGCGAAGTAAGCGATCAGCAGCGGCGTGTAATGCACGCTGGCTTCGATCGGGCTGAGCACGTCCGGGTAACGGGTAAGTGCCGAGCGCGGCAGAACGATCTGCTCGCCGTAGACCGGATAATCGTTGGGGCTTTCAGCCGGGAAGCTGGCGACCTTGTCGCCGACTGCCAGATCATCGACGCCTTCGCCGACCGCCGTCACGACGCCGGACATTTCATGGCCAAGGCCTGAAGGCAGTCGAGCGTGGGAAGAGGCCAGGTTCTGGCGCCAGAGAATGTCGTACCAGCTGATGCCAATCGCCTCGACGCGCACCTGCACTTCGCCCGGCGCAGGGAGAGCGGCCGCATGCTCTTCGCATTTGAGCACCTCGGCTGGACCAAACTTGTGAAAACGGATCGTGCGGGACATCACAAACCTCGTCAAAGAAACCTCTAATGCCCTGAACTCTATCTGGGCTTTCTACCCAAGACTATCAGTGGCTATTAATAGTCGACATGCCTGTCATTGATTCCGCAGCGCCGGTGACATCATCAAATGCCGTGAAAACCGAAGCAGCCATTTCAGGAAAACTGAATTACTCGGTGCAGAGTAGCAGCCTTTCCCCTTAATATTCATGCCGGCCATTGTTCTCATATGGCCGCTCTCGTCAAGCTTGATGACTCTGCCAGGACTCCAGATGAATCGTAATGACCTGCGTCGTGTCGACCTGAACCTGTTGATCGTTTTCGAAACATTGATGCACGAACGCAGTGTGACCCGCGCTGCGGAGAAACTGTTCCTCGGCCAGCCGGCCATCAGTGCGGCACTCTCGCGCCTGCGCGGGCTGTTCGATGATCCGTTGTTCGTGCGTACCGGCCGCAGCATGGAACCGTCCGCCCGGGCGGTGGAAATTTTCGCCCTGCTCTCTCCTGCACTGGATTCGATTTCCACCGCGGTCAGTCGTGCAGCGGAATTCGACCCGGCCACCAGCACCGCGGTGTTTCGCATCGGTCTGTCGGACGATGTCGAGTTCGCGTTGCTGCCGATGCTGCTCAAGCGCCTGCGCGCCGAATCACCGGGGATCGTGCTGGTGGTGCGTCGGGCCAACTACATCCTGATGCCGAGCCTGCTGGCCTCGGGCGAAATTTCCATCGGCGTCAGCTACACCGCCGACCTGCCGGCCAACGCCAAGCGCAAAGTACTGCGTCGCAGCATGCCGAAGCTGTTGCGGGCCGACACGGTGCCAGGGCCGTTGAGCCTGGATGATTTCTGCGCACGGCCTCATGCGCTGGTGTCGTTCGCCGGTGACCTGAGCGGCTTTATAGATGAAGAGCTGGAAAAGCTCGGGCGCAAACGCCATGTGGTACTCGCGGTGCCGCAGTTCAACGGACTCAGCACACTCATCAGCGGGACCGATATTGTCGCGACCGTGCCGGATTACACGGCTGAAGCGTTAACGGCGGCCGGTGGTGTGCGGGCTGAAGACCCGCCGTTGCCAGTGCGCAGTTTTGAATTGCACATGGCCTGGCGCGGGTCGCAGGATAATGATCCGGGCGAGCGTTGGCTGCGGTCGAGGATTCAGATGTTCTTTGGGGATCCGGATAGCCTTGCTTGATCCTGATTTTGCAGGAGGGCTTCTGGCCCTATCGCGAGCAAGCTCGCTCCCACAGGGGATTTGTGTCCGTTACCGATCCAGTGTGGGAGCGAGCTTGCTCGCGATAGGCCGCAACGCGGTCTCAAGCTGAACCTTTGCATTCCCCACAACACTGAATTGTCATTAATCTAATTGATAGCCGCCTAACGAAAGGTGCACGCTAGAGAGCTTGCATCGGACTTATATCATTCCGAATGATAGTTACCTTTGCCTCATTCGATTCGTGCGATACATCCTCGCCGAGCATCATCCGTCCATTCTCAATACATTGGCGGATGCATCCATGGAACAATCACTCAAACATTTACGCTTCCCGTTGGCCCTATTGGCCGTACTGGTGATGAGCGCCTGCGGCAAGACTCCGGACACGGCCGCCACTATGCCCGCAGCCAAGGTCAGCGTGGCCAAGGTGCTGGAACAACCGGTTAACGAGTGGGACGAATTCACCGGGCGCCTTGAAGCGCCGGAAACCGTAGAAATCCGTCCACGGGTCTCTGGCCAGATCGATGAAGTGGCTTTCACTGAAGGCGCATTGGTCAAGAAAGGCGACCTGTTGTTCCAGATCGACCCACGTCCGTTCCAGGCCGAGGTTCGCCGCCTCGAAGCCCTGGTTGCCCAGTCCCGCGCCAACGCCACCCGCAGCGAAAACGAATCCCAGCGTGGCGAACGTCTGCGCACCAGCAACGCGATCTCCGCCGAGCTGGCCGATTCGCGCACCAGCGCTGCTCAAGAAGCCCGCGCCGCCGTCGGTGCCCTCCAGGCGCAACTGGACCTGGCCAAACTGAACCTGAGCTTCACCCGTGTCACCGCGCCGATCAGTGGCCGCGTCAGCCGTGCGGAAATCACCGCCGGCAACCTGGTGACCGCCGATACCACCGCGCTGACCAGTGTGGTGTCCACTGACAAGGTCTACGCCTACTTCGACGCCGACGAGCGCGTGTTCCTCAAATACACCGCGCTCGCTCGCCAAGGCAAACGCGGTGCAACCACCCCGGTTTACCTCGGCCTCTCCAACGAAGACGGCAACCCACACCAGGGCGTGATGAACTTCGTCGACAACCAGGTCAACCCGAAAACCGGCACCATCCGCGGTCGTGCCGTGTTCGACAACAGCGACGGCGCCTACACCCCTGGTTTGTATGCACGTCTGAAACTGGTCGGCAGCGGCACCTATTCCGCCGTGCTGATCAACGACGAAGCGGTCGGTACCGATCTGGGTAAAAAGTTCGTGCTGGTGATGGATGCCGACAACAAAACGGTTTACCGCTCAGTCGAGCTGGGTCCGAAGATCGAAGGCTTGCGCATCGTGCGCAGCGGCCTGAGCAAGGATGACACCGTCATCGTCAAGGGTCTGCAACGGGTACGCCCTGGTTCGCCGGTCACGCCAGAAGTGATCCAGATGGCCAGTGAACAAACCCTCGCGGCACTCGCACAACAACGACAAGCGCTGGAAGCCAGCAACCTGCCCCAAGTCGCACCAGCCAAGGTCGCGCCGGGTTCGGTTGTGAAACTGGCTGCTGCGACTCCACGCGGTTAAGGGACGACAACTCCGATGAATTTCTCCCAATTCTTCATTTCACGGCCGATCTTTGCAGCGGTACTGTCGCTGCTGATCCTGATCGCCGGCGCCATCTCGCTGTTCCAGTTGCCGATCAGCGAATACCCGGAAGTGGTTCCGCCGACCGTTGTGGTCCGTGCCAACTTCCCGGGTGCCAACCCAAAAGTCATCGGTGAAACCGTAGCCGCTCCATTGGAGCAAGCCATCACCGGCGTCGAGAACATGCTGTACATGTCCTCGCAGTCCACCGCTGACGGCAAGATCACCCTGACCATCACCTTTGCGCTGGGCACTGACCTGGACAACGCACAGGTGCAGGTACAGAACCGCGTGACCCGGACCGAGCCAAAACTTCCAGAAGAAGTGACGCGCATCGGTATCACCGTGGACAAGGCTTCGCCCGACCTGACCATGGTTGTGCACTTGACCTCGCCGGACAAACGCTACGACATGCTCTACCTGTCCAACTACGCCTTGCTCAACATCAAGGATGAGCTGGCGCGTCTGGGCGGTGTCGGTGATGTGCAGCTGTTCGGCATGGGTGATTACTCACTGCGTGTCTGGCTCGATCCGAACAAGACCGCTTCGCGCAACCTGACCGCCACCGACGTCGTGACCGCGATTCGTGAACAGAACCGTCAGGTGGCTGCCGGTGCACTGGGTGCGCCACCTGCGCCGAATGCCACGGCGTTCCAGCTGTCGGTCAACACGCAAGGTCGTCTGGTTTCTGAAGAAGAGTTCGAGAACATCATCATTCGCTCCGGCGAAAACGGTGAAATCACTCGCCTGAAAGACATCGCTCGCATTGAGTTGGGTTCCAGCCAATACGCGTTGCGTTCGTTGCTGAACAACCAACCGGCGGTGGCGATCCCGATCTTCCAGCGCCCTGGTTCCAACGCGATCGAAATCTCCAACGAAGTGCGCGACAAGATGGCGGAGCTGAAAAAGAGCTTCCCGGAAGGCATGGACTTCAGCATCGTCTATGACCCGACGATCTTCGTGCGCGGCTCCATCGAGGCGGTGGTTCACACCCTCTTCGAAGCACTGATCCTCGTGGTTCTGGTGGTGATCCTGTTCTTGCAAACCTGGCGCGCCTCGATCATTCCGTTGGTGGCGGTGCCGGTTTCGCTGATCGGTACGTTTGCCGTGATGCATCTGTTCGGCTTCTCGCTGAACGCCCTGTCACTGTTCGGCCTGGTATTGGCCATCGGTATCGTGGTGGACGACGCCATCGTGGTGGTGGAGAACGTCGAGCGGAACATTGGACTGGGATTGACTCCGGTCGAGGCAACCAAACGGGCCATGCGTGAAGTGACCGGCCCGATCATCGCAACGGCGCTGGTGCTGTGTGCGGTGTTTATCCCGGCGGCTTTCATCTCCGGGCTCACTGGGCAGTTCTACAAGCAGTTCGCCCTGACCATTGCGATCTCGACTGTGATCTCGGCGTTCAACTCGCTGACGCTGTCGCCCGCCCTGGCTGCGGTATTGCTCAAAAGCCATGACGCGCCGAAGGACCGTTTCTCCAAGGTCCTCGACAAGATCTTCGGTGGCTGGTTGTTCCGTCCGTTCAACCGCTTCTTCGACAAGGCCAGCCATGGTTATGTCGGCACCGTGGGCCGGGTTATCCGCAGCAGCGGCATCGCCCTGCTGCTGTACGCAGGCCTGATGGTGCTGACCTTCTTCGGTTTCGCCAACACCCCGACCGGTTTCGTCCCCGGCCAGGACAAGCAATACCTGGTGGCCTTCGCGCAACTGCCTGACGCCTCGAGCCTGGACCGTACCGAAGACGTGATCAAACGCATGTCCGACCTGGCACTGAAACAGCCAGGCGTGGAAAGTGCCGTGGCCTTCCCGGGCCTGTCGATCAACGGTTTCACCAATAGTCCTAACGCTGGCATCGTGTTCGTCACCCTGAAACCGTTCGACGAGCGTAAAGACCCGAGCATGTCCGCCGGTGCGATTGCCGGTGCATTGAACGGCCAGTTCGCCGGGATTCAGGAAGCCTACATGGCGATCTTCCCGCCGCCGCCCGTACAAGGCCTGGGCACCATTGGTGGTTTCCGCCTGCAGATCGAAGACCGGGGCAACCTGGGTTATGACGAGCTGTACAAAGAAACCATGAACATCATCACCAAGAGCCACAACGTGCCGGAACTGGCCGCCCTGTTCACCAGCTACACCGTGAACGTGCCACAGGTCGATGCGGCTATCGACCGCGAAAAAGCCAAGACTCACGGCGTGGCCGTCAGCGACATCTTCGACACCCTGCAGATCTACCTGGGTTCGCTGTATGCCAACGACTTCAACCGCTTTGGTCGTACCTATCAGGTCAACGTTCAGGCTGAACAGCAGTTCCGTCTTGAACCGGACCAGATCGGTCAGCTGAAAGTGCGTAACAACAAAGGCGAGATGATCCCGCTGGCGACCTTCATCAAGGTCAGCGACACCTCGGGCCCGGACCGCGTGATGCACTACAACGGCTTCATCACCGCTGAAATCAACGGTGCAGCAGCCCCCGGCTACAGCTCCGGCCAAGCCGAAAAAGCCATCGAGAAACTGCTCAAGGAAGAACTTCCCAACGGCATGACCTACGAGTGGACCGACCTGACCTACCAGCAGATTCTGTCCGGTAACACCGCACTGTTCGTGTTCCCGCTCTGCGTACTGCTGGCGTTCCTGGTACTCGCGGCTCAATACGAAAGCTGGAGCCTGCCACTGGCGGTGATCCTGATCGTACCGATGACCTTGCTGTCGGCCATCACCGGTGTGATTGCGTCGGGAGGCGACAACAACATCTTCACCCAGATCGGCTTGATCGTACTGGTGGGGCTTGCCTGTAAGAACGCGATCCTGATCGTCGAGTTCGCCAAGGACAAACAGCAGGACGAAGGCCTCAGCCCGCTCGCCGCGGTACTGGAAGCCTGCCGCCTGCGTCTGCGGCCGATCCTGATGACTTCCTTCGCATTCATCATGGGTGTTGTGCCTCTGGTCTTCTCCAGCGGCGCCGGTGCCGAAATGCGTCATGCCATGGGTGTGGCGGTGTTCTCGGGGATGCTCGGGGTGACCTTCTTCGGTCTGTTGCTGACACCAGTGTTCTACGTACTGATTCGTAACTTTGTGGAGCGCGGTGAAAAGCGCAAAGCGGCCAAGGCCCTGAAACTGGAGGCGCAACAATGAGCCTGAAAGCCTTCCTGCCGAGCTTGCTGGTACTGGCCCTGAGTGCCTGTGCCGTCGGCCCGGACTACAAGACCCCAGCCACTGAGCCGGCCAACATCACGACCGCCACCGATGGCAGCGCCGGTCAGAAGAACTACGACCGCTCGCGTTTCGAAGGCATCTGGTGGCAGCAGTTCGAAGATCCGACCCTCAACCAGTTGGTGACTCAATCGCTGCAAGGCAATCGTGATTTACGCGTAGCCTTCGCTCGCTGGAAAGCGGCGCGAGCGATTCGCGATGACGTCAGCAATGACGCCATGCCAACCATCACCAGCCGGGTCAGCAGTGACCTGGCCAAGGGTCAGATCCCGGGCCAGACCACCAAGCGGGTTAATAGCGAACGCTACGACCTGGGCCTGGACATGGCGTGGGAGATCGACCTGTTTGGCCGTATCCAGCGCAACCTGGAGTCCGCCGACGCCGAACAGCAAGCGCTCGAAGCCGATCTGTACCAACTGCAAGTCTCGATGATTGCTGAACTGGTGGATGCCTACGGTCAACTGCGCGGTGCGCAGCTGCGGGAAAAGATCGCCCTGGCCAACCTGAACAACCAGCAAGAATCGAGCAAGATCACCGTCAGTCTGCGTGATGCCGGTGTCGGCGATCAGCTCGACGTGGTTCGCGCCGATGCACGTCTGGCGTCCGTCGAAGCCAGCGTGCCGCAATTGCAGGCTGAACAGGTTCGGCAGAAAAACCGCATCGCTACCCTGTTAGGTGAACGTCCAGACAAGCTGACCGTTGACCTGAGTCCCAAGGACTTGCCGGCGATCGCCAAGGCCCTGCCGATCGGTGATCCGGGCGAACTGCTGCAACGTCGTCCGGACATTCTCAGCGCCGAACGCAAACTGGCCTCCGCCACCGCCCGTATCGGCATGGCCAAGGCTGATTTGTTCCCTCGGGTCAGCCTCAGCGGCTTCCTCGGCTTCACCGCCGGACGCGGTTCGCAGATCGGTTCCTCGGCGGCCAACGCCTGGGCACTGGGCCCTAGCATTACCTGGGCCGCGTTCGACCTTGGCAGCGTGCGCGCCCGTCTACGTGGTGCCGATGCTGATGCCGAAGGCGTCCTGGCGACCTACGAGCAGCAAGTACTGCTGGCGTTGGAAGAATCGGAAAACGCCTTTAGCGACTACGGCAAACGCCAGCAACGCCTGATCTCGCTGATTCGTCAAAGCGAATCCAGCCGCGCCGCGGCCGACCTCGCCCAAATTCGCTACCGCGAAGGCACTGCGGACTTCCTCGTCCTGCTCGACGCCCAGCGTGAGCGCCTGGCGGCGGAAGACACTCAGGCCCAGGCCGAAGTCGATCTGTATCGCGGCATTGTCGCGATTTACAAAGCCCTGGGCGGTGGCTGGCAACCAGAGACGGTCGCCAGCAAGTAATGTCTTAACGAGCTCCTTTGGTTGGCCGCAACCAACCAATTCCTTTGCCCTGTGCCTCATTCGGTCGCGGGGCTTTTTTTTGTCTGTCCCAAATTCCACACATATCCCTGTGGGAGCGGGCTTGCTCGCGAATGCGGAGTGTCAGTCGACATAATTTTGCCTGACACACCGCATTCGCGAGCAAGCTCGCTCCCACAGGGTTAGTGGGTTGTGCTGCTATCGCGGGTTTCCATTATGGTTACGGTGGCGGTGGTGCCGGCACGCAGTCGGTTTTTGGCTGCGTAATCGGCGTCGATCTGTATTCGCACCGGTACCCGCTGCGCCAGTTTTACCCAGGTGTAACTGGGGTTGATGTTGGCCAGTAATCGGCCGCCGGGCAGGTTCTCCCGGTCGGAAATGGCGAAAGCAATGCTTTGCACAGTGCCGCCGAAGGTTTCGCCACTCATCAATTCGATCCTGACCCGGTCGCCCTCCTCGATTCGCGGCAGCTTGGTTTCTTCAAAGTAGCCGCTGACATAAAACGAATCGCTGTCCACCAGCGCCAACAACGCGCCTCCGGCCGCGGCATAGTCACCCTGACGGGTCAGCAGGTTTGTGACGTAACCCGTCACGGGTGCTTCGACCCGCGTGCGCTGCAAGTCCAGTTCGGCCTGGGTCAATGCGGCGATAGCCAGTTGCACGTTGGCGTGGGCTAAACCGAGGTTGGCCTGGTTGCGCAGCAACTCAGCCTGCGCCACCGCCACTTCCGTGCTGGATTTCTCCCATTCTTCGCCAGAAATTGCCAACCGCTGCTTGAGCGTGCGCCGTCGGCGCTCTTCACTCTGACGCTGGCGGAGCAACGCTTCACTGGCGACTATCGTTGCCTCAGACTGACCAAGGCTGGCTTTCGCCACTTCCACCGAACGCTTGGCATGCTCAACCGCCAGGACATAGCGCGCCGGGTCGATCTCCAGCAGCAACTGGCCTTTCTCCACATGCTGGTTGTCCTGCACGCCCAGGCCAACGATGCGCCCCGAGACATCGGCGGACAACGTCACCACATCGGCACGCACCCGTGCATCGCGGGTCCAGGGGGCGCGGGTGTAATGTTCCCAGGCAAACCAGCCGAGAACAAAGGCCAGCAGTACCACCGCCACCGTCGCAAGTCGGGCAAGGATCTCCTTCAAAGCATCAAGCTCCCATTACCAGAATCAGCGTTGCGCAAACGCAGGCGTACAACGCGCCTTCGAACAAGGCTTCATGCCAGACGAACCGCAGCACGCCAATACGGCGCAAGATCCAGTCCAGAAGCAGATAAATCGGCAGGGCCAGCAGTAACGCCTGGGCAATCGGCGGCAAGTAGACACCACCCAATTCAAAATCAATGGGCAAGGGTCGGCACTCCTTCCGCTTCTGCGGGTGAAAAGTATTTACGATGTCGCTCCAGAAACGACACCACGATCAACAACGCCACGCGCATCCTGAATACCGACCACAGGTGTTCATGAACGTCTAAATGCAAGTCGTCCATTTCATCGCCCAAGACACGCAAGTTTCCAAGTAGCTGCTCAAGGTCAATCCCGGGCCGCCCGGCGATCAATCGTCCTGTCTCACGGACAGCAGCGAGTAAACGGTTTTGTTGCTCAGTACTGAGCAACGTGTTGCTTTGCCCCTGCTGCCTGAGCTGGTTCAACGCCACACCCAGTGCCATGCATCCGAGGCTGACTTCGAACAGCTCGCTGGATTGCTTGTCGTTGGTAGCCGGCAATAATCCCAACATCATGGTCAGGCGATCGACCATGCGGCTTTCAAACGCAAATTGCTGCTCATCGGTGGCCGGTGTCTTCAGTAAAGCGTAGACCTGCTCACAGTTTTCATTGAACAGCCGGCGTATTCGCAAAACGGGCCTGAACGGGAAGATCAAGGCATAGACACTGAGCGCCAGCGCGGCTGCGCAAATATAGGAACCGGCAAACTCGAACCACTGAATGGCACTGTTTTGGCCGATTTCTGTGTTTTGCGGGCCCAACAACAGCATTGTCGTTAGTCCAAGACCAATGCCTGTACCCGTGGTTGGCGGACTGGACAACCCCACCGCGACGGCATACAGCAATGGGGTTAACAACAAGGCGAGTAACTCGAAGTCACTGATCATCGGTATCAGCAGGAACAGATACAGCGCCGATACCACCAAGGCCAGACCCAGCCCCCTGGCAAAGCTTTGGCTGGCCAGCAACGGCCGGGGAAAAGTCGCCATCAGCGAACAGAGAATTCCCGCCACGATCATCCCGCCACGCGCCCCGTCCCAACCGGTCTCGATCCAGATCAGACCGGCCACCACCAATGCGGTAAATGCGCGGATCGCGTTCATTGCCGCCAACGTGAAGTCCAGATGAAGTGGATTGTCCTGGCCGCGGAACATGCTACTGGCCGCACGCCCGTCCTGAATTGCGTCGCTCAGTTCGAGAATCTGGCCGAGCTGCTCCAGCATCCGCGCCTGTTCCCAGCGCAGTGCCCAAACCAGTGAACGCAGCGTGGCAGGCATCGTCTCGGTGAGTTGTTCGGCCTTGTAGGCCTGGTCATCAAAACGCTGTTGCAGCGCCGCGAAACGGTGCCGCGCCTCGGTCGACAGCGAGCGTCCCTGCTGGGCAAGGTCATCGAGAAAGACCAGTTCTTCGGCGCGCAAACGCTGTATCTCCTCCGGCAACGCACCTTTCCAGCGCTCGGCAAGCAGCTCCCGCTGGTGACGCAAAGCCGTCAGCCGCGACGTCAACAACACCAGCTGATTGCCCAGCAACTGCACCAACTCATTGGAGCTGCGCAACCGTGGCGCATCGAAATACAAATGCCGCCGTACGCCTTCCAAGGCGCTGATCGCACCGAGCAGTTGCATCTGCCGTCGATGGAAATCGGCTTCGCTTTCCTCGGTTCGAATGACCGCAGCGGCGTGGGTCGCAAGCAGCTTGATGACCTGATCGATCTTGGCGAAGTAATCCTGGGCCACGGCTTCCGGCCGCGCGGTGAGCAGGCTGACCACGCACACGCAAGCAACCGCCAATAGCGTCTCGGTCACGCGGGTGACCGCGAGAAGGAACGTGCCGTCCTGATCGGGCACCGCCAGCAGTGCCACGACCACCGCCGTGTACCCGCTCAAAACAAACGCCTGGGAACTGGTGTAGCGCAACAAGGTGCCGCCGGCGGTACACAGCGCCAGCCACAAGGCCAGGGTGAGGATGAAAGGCAGGGGCGCCTGGGGAAAGATCGCCATGATCAACACCGCCACGACCGCCCCGAGCGTGGTGCCGATGACCTGGCCGAAACTCCGGGCCAGGGCCATGCCGCCCAATGGCTGGCTGACAATGACCACCGCCATGATTGACCACTTGGGCTGCTCAAGGTCGAACAGGAACGCCAGATACAACGTCAGCAGCCCGGCCACGATGGTCCGCAGGGCGAACAACGCCACTCCGGGCCCGGGGTTGAGTATCGCTTTGAAGTACTGAAGCAGCGGTTGCATGGGAACGCTCATCGAGTCATCTCCAGCAAGCGTAGTCACTGCCAAGGCGCCTCGACGGGTTTCAATGTCGACGCAACCTGTAGGCGAAATCATTGAAAAGCCAGACTGCCTTGAATCGACTGACTCACGTATTCAACTGAGTCTTGGTTTGACTCACAGCCTTACCTGACCGAAGCTGGCAACTTTGCAACAGCTTGCCAGCTCCCGGATTCCTGCATGCCCCAGTCCCGCCGTTACTTGCTCATCAGCCTCTGCGTCCTGTTTGCCATCGGCCTTGCCTGGTTTTCCCTGCGCAGCACAACCCCCGCCGTGCCGGAGGCGATCAAGCGTGGCTACAGCGAGGCGCTGAACCAGGCTCGCGCAGGCCAACCGGGCGCAGCGCGGGTCCTCTACCAGCAATTGGGCCGCCCTGATATATCGCCCAAACGCCGCGTCTGGTTGCATGCCGAACTGCCCAACTACCCCAGCTCCGTGGCCCTGAAACTGGCGGATGCGGACTTGCAGCATGAATCGCCAGACGTGCGCATCGCGGCGATCAAAAGCATCAGCGGTCTGGTACCCAGCGGTCAGCGCAGCCTGCTGCTGGGCCCGTTACTCGATGACAGCGAACAGCGCGTCCGCTATGCCGCCGTGAACGCCTTGCTGGGGCTGTCGCCGGACGATCTCGGTTTGTACTTCGGGCCGCTGGAGCAAGCCATCGACGCCTGGGAACAGGACCTGAAGAGTCAACCGGAAAGCGCCGACAACCAATATCAACTGGCTCGGCTGCATCTGCACAATGCCGAATGGAAAGAGGCGCAGCAGGCACTGCAGAACACCTTGCGTCTTGCGCCCGGCAACCTGCCCGCGCTGGTGATGCAAATCGACGTGCTGGACCGCCTGGGCCAAAACGATGCGGCCCGGCAACTGTTGGCCAAGCAGCTAAAGGCTCAGCCCGACTCGGCCTACCTGCAACATGCCCTGGGGCTTTGGCTGTTGCATCACGGGCAAAGTGAGTTCGCCCTGCTCGGCCTTTCCAAAGCCGTGGAGCTGGAGCCGGACAACAAGGATTACCGCTACGACCTGGCCACCACACTTCACGATGAACAGGAGCTGGAAGCGGCGCAGAAACAGTTGCAGGAGATTGTCCAGCGGCACCCGGCCGACCGAAAAGCCCGGGTATTGTTGATCAATTACTGGAAAGAAAGCGGCCAGCTGCAGAACGTGCAGATTCTGTTGGCGCAACTTGAACAACTCAATCCCGACGACCCCGCCTTGCAGCAAGGGCTTTAACAACAGCAAAAATTTGGTTGAACTCGTCGTCTCGGTCAAGGGTCAAGAGAACAGGCAGTCCATTCAGGCACTTACGGCCTGCTGCCTCGTTTCCCCTAGTCATGAGAGGGCATTTTTTGTCTACATCAAACGAGTTGATCAGTGCAAAAGCCGCCACCGGCATCGAAGGTCTGGATGACATCCTGGCCGGTGGATTGTCCCGCGGGCATGTGTTTTTACTGGAGGGTGAACCCGGAACCGGCAAAACCACCGTCGCTTTGCATTTTCTGTTGGCCGGCGCCCGAGCCGGCGAGCGCTCGTTGTACATCACGTTGTCGGAAACCGAGCGGGAGCTGCGACAGGGTGCGTTGTCCCACGGCTGGGAGTTGGATGAGAACATCTACATCTTCGAGCTGACGCCCCCGGAAAGCCTGCTCAATGCCGAGCATCAGCAGAGCTTGTTGTATTCCTCGGACCTTGAGCTGGGCGAAGCTACCAAGCAGATTTTCGAAGTGGTCGAACGGGTCAAGCCGACCCGCGTGGTGCTCGACAGTCTTTCCGAGATCCGTCTGCTGGCCCAAAGCTCATTGCGCTACCGTCGCCAGATCCTCGCGATCAAACATTACTTCGTGCGCTATGACGCCACGGTGGTGTTGCTGGACGACCTGACCACCGAATCCCTCGACAAAACCGTGCACAGTGTGGCCCACGGCGTCATTCGCCTTGAGGAACTGACCCCCAATTATGGCGCCGAGCGTCGGCGGATCCGTGTGGTGAAATACCGTGGTCAGAAGTACCGAGGCGGGTTTCACGACTTCACCATCATGGGCGATGGCGTACATGTGTTTCCGCGGCTGGTGGCCGCCGAGCATCGCGGTCGCTATGTCCGCCAGCAGTTGACCAGCGGCATCAAGGCCATGGACGCCCTGCTCGGCGGCGGGATCGAGACCGGTTCCAGCACGTTGATCCTCGGCCCGGCCGGTACCGGCAAATCGCTGATCTCGATGATCTTCGCCGCTGCCGCCGTGGCCCGTGGCGAAAAAGCCGCGCTGTTCATTTTCGATGAAGAGCTCGGGTTGCTGTTCGAGCGCATGAAGAACATCGGCATCGACCTCAAGGCGCTGCAAGACACTGGCAACCTGCTGATCGAGCAAGTGGACGCGGCTGAGTTGTCCCCCGGAGAGTTTTCCTACCGGGTTCGTCGCTGCGTCGATGAGGGCAATATCAAGACCGTGGTGATCGACAGCATCAACGGCTATCAAGCGGCGATGCCAGAGGAAAACGCGCTGGTACTGCACATGCACGAGCTGCTGCTGTACCTCAATCGCCAGGGTGCCGCGACCTTCATGACCGTCGCCCAGCATGGACTGGTCGGTGACATGCAAGCCCCCGTGGACATCACCTATCTGGCCGACACGGTCATCCTGCTGCGCTACTTCGAGGCATTGGGCAAGGTTCGCCGGGCGATCTCGATCATCAAGAAACGCACCGGCAGCCATGAATCGACCATTCGTGAATACCGCATCAGCGCTCAGGGCATGACCATTGGTGAACCGCTGGATGCATTTCAGGGGGTATTGCGGGGTGTCCCGACCTATCTGGGTGCCAGCAATCCTTTGCTTGAGGAACAAAGCCCGTGATTGCCCAGGAAGCGATGTCCGAGCGCGCGATCATTCTCGCGCCGCTGGGTCGCGACAGCCAAATTGCGCTGATGATGCTCAATGAAGCGGGTTACGACGGGGTGATTACTCGGGACCTGGTGGCTTTGTGCAACGAGCTGGAGCAAGGGGCAGGATTGCTGTTGATCTCTTCCGAGGCCTTGTTGGGCGGTGATCTTGAACCGCTGCTCGGCCTGATCGAGCAACAGCCGGCCTGGTCGGACCTTCCGATTGTATTGATGACCTACCATGGCGGCCCGGAACAAAACCCGGCGTCGCGCTACGGCCCACAACTGGGGAACGTGACCTTTCTTGAGCGCCCCTTTCACCCGGTCACGTTGATCAGCCTGGTGACCACCGCGTTGCGCGGCCGTCGACGACAGTACGAAGCCAGGGACCGGCTGATCGATCTGAGTCAAAGCGAACTGCGGTTGCAAAACACCCTCGAAACCCTCGAACAGCAGGTCGAGGAACGCACCGCCCAGCTACGACACAATGAAGAAGCCCTGCGCCAATCGCAGAAGATGGAAGCGGTCGGCCAGCTCACCGGCGGTATTGCCCACGACTTCAACAACATGCTGACCGGCATCATCGGCAGCCTGGAGTTGCTGCGTCGACGCCTGGCCCGGGGTCGTACCGAAGACTTGGACAGTCTGATCGATCTTGGGGTGACCTCAGCCAATCGCGCGGCGGGCCTGACCCACCGTCTGCTGGCGTTTTCACGGCGTCAGTCGCTGGACTCCAAACCCGTGGCGATGAACACCCTGGTGGTCTCCATGGGCGAGTTGCTTCAGCGCAGCATCAACGAAACCATTCAGCTGGACATGCAGCTAGACGAGCAACTCTGGGTGGCCGAAGCCGATCCCAACCAATTGGAAAGCGCCCTGCTCAATCTGGTGATCAATGCTCGGGATGCGATGCCCGACGGCGGCAAACTGGTGGTGAAAACCAACAATCAGTATCTGGACATTGGCTTCACCGAGGCCCAGAGCAACCTTCAACCAGGTGATTACGTGGTGCTGAGCGTCACAGACACCGGGTGTGGCATGCCGCAAAGCACCATCAACCGGGCCTTTGATCCGTTCTTTACCACCAAACCCATCGGCCAGGGCACAGGCCTTGGATTGTCGATGATATATGGCTTCAGCAAGCAATCACGCGGCCACGTCGCCATTCACAGCGAAGTGGGCAAAGGCACCACGGTGAGTCTGTTTCTCCCGCGATTCGGCGGTGTAATGCCTCAGGACAGCCCGGTGGACGTCCAGCACGCTCCGTTCGCACAGCATGGCGAAACGGTGCTGATCGTCGAGGACGATCCGGCGGTTCGGGTGTTGGTCAGTACGGTGCTGAGTGATCTGGGCTATGCCTTCGTCGAGGCTGGCGATGCCGACAGCGCGGTGCCGATTCTCGACTCCGGGCAGCGTATCGATCTGTTGATCAGCGACGTTGGATTGCCCGGCATGAATGGCCGGCAACTGGCAGAAATCGGCCGCCAATACCGGCCGGATCTCAAGGTGTTGTTCATCACCGGCTACGCCGAACACGCGGCGGTGCGCGGTGGTTTCCTTGATCCTGGCATGCAGATGATCACCAAGCCGTTCACCTTCGACCTGCTGACGGCGAAGGTGCGGGAGATGATCCGGATTTGAAGATCACTCGTGTAGGAGCTGCCGAAGGCTGCGATCTTTTGATCTTGCTTTTATAAGATCAAAAGATCGCAGCCTTCGGCAGCTCCTACGATAGTACGCGGGATATCAGGAAAGCATTTCCTGCATAAGCTCTTGCAGCACTTCCAGATCGAACGGCTTGGCCAGGATCGGTGCTTTACGGGTGATCGGGCTGTCCGTCTCGCGGATCTCCTGCGGATAACCGCTGATAAAGATCACCTTGAGTTCCGGTCGCAGCTTCACGGCAGGTTCGGCGATCTGGACGCCAGAGATTCCGCCCGGCAGGCGGAAGTCGGTGATCATCATGTCCAGGTGCGGTTTGCTCGACAGAATTTCGAAGGCCTGCTCGCCGTTTTCGGCCTGCAATACCCGGTAGCCCTCACCCGACAGATAGGCCGACAGCACCATCAAAATCGAGGGGTCATCTTCGACGATCAATACGACGTCTTGTGCATCTTCACTCATGGGAAGCCTTTGTTCGGTCAATAGCTGCTGATACGACCGTGGGGTCGATCAGAGGTTGCGTTTATCCGGCTGTTTTCCTACAGCGGCAGACAAACGCGAAACAAGGCGCCTTCGCCAATCCGGCTTTCGACGGTAATGGAACCGCCATGGGCGGCCACAATCTGCTCGGAAATAAATAAGCCCAGGCCCAACCCCGCGACAGCGTGTTTGGCCGTGACGCGTTCGAACTGCTGAAAAATGCGCCTCTGGTTCTCCTCACTGATGCCAATCCCTAGATCGCGTACTTCCACCCAAGCCTGACCGCTCTCACTGTACACCTTAACGGTGATCGGACTCTTGGCGCCGTAGCGCAAAGCATTGGTCAGCAGGTTGGAAATCACCTGTTCAACGCGAAATTCGTCCCAACTTCCCACTACCGGTTGCTCGGCCTCCAGGGTGACCGAGGACTCGGCAGCATCGATCTGCGGTGCAAAGTTCTGCAACAAGCCGCGAACCAGCGTCGACAGATCGAAGCGCGTCGGTCGGATCGACAACTTGCCGGTACGAATGCGCGACACATCGAGCATGTCTTCGATCAGGCGGATCAGGCTTTTGATCTGCCGCTCGTCGCGGTCGACCATCGCGTGCATCTTGTCCAGGGTGAACGCCGCGGCGTTATCCCGGTCCAGGTGCATCTTGCGCAACTGGGTTTCGAGGATCAGGCCATTGAGCGGCGTGCGGACTTCGTGGGCAACGATGGACATGAAGTCATCGCGCATGCGCACCGATTGCTCCAGTTCCAGCTGGGTACTTTGTAATTGCTTGAGCAGCGTTTCCTGCTCGCGGCGGCTTTGCTCCAGCTCTTCGACCTGCTGTTTCATCGCCTTGCTTTGGCGATAAAGTTCGACGAACACGTTGACCTTGCTCTTGACCGCGTGGATATCCAGCGGCTTGTAGAGGAAGTCCACGGCTCCGCTCTCATACCCCTTGAACGCGTAGTTCAGCTCACGACCGGCGGCACTGACGAACACGATCGGGATGTTCTTGGTCTTTTCCGTGACGCGCATCAGCTCGGCCAGTTCGAACCCGTTCATGCCGGGCATCTGCACGTCGAGAATGGCCATGGCGAACTCGTGTTGGAGCAACAGCGACAAGGCTTCGTCGGCGGACAAAGCTTTATAGACAATACGGTCTTCGCGCCTGATCAACGCTTCGAGCGCCAACAAGTTCTCCGGCAGATCGTCGACGATCAGCAATTTGGCCTGGATAGTACTTAGCATGCGATTCGTTCCAGCTCGACAAGCAGACGGCCGATGCCGCGTATAGGGAGAATATGGTCCGGCTGGTGTATATCAAGCGCAGCCTGAGGCATGGTCGCGACCTGGGCTTCATCCGGGTCCTGGACGATGGTCATGCCGCCACGGCGCTTGACCTGAGCCAAGCCGCGAGCGCCATCGCGGTTGGCGCCGGTCAACAACACGGCGGCCAAGGCTGAACCGTAGGCATCGGCGGCCGACTCGAACAGGTAATCAATGGCCGGTCGCGAATAATGCACGCGGGCTTCCAGGCTCAAGGAAAAACTGTGGTCCTGCTCCACCGACAAGTGATAACCCGGTGTCGCGAAATACAGCGTTCCGGCTTCGACCAGCGTCTTGTCGTGGGCTTCCAGTACAGGCATGGCTACTCGCCGTGCGAACACCTCGGCCAGTTGGCTGCGACGTTCGTCCGGCAGGTGCAAAACCACGATGATCGGCAGCTTGAAGCCTTCTCGCAGTGGAGTGAGGATGCTCAGCAATGCCTCCACACCGCCGGCCGAGGCACCGATCACGATGGCCTCTATAGAAGGTAAATTCGCTGCACTGTTCATGATTTGCGGTAAATCCGTTCTTGTTTGACCAACGGTTCGAACTGGTTGCCGTAGGCCGAAAAATCCAGGGTTTCCTTGCTGCCCAGCACCAAAAATCCTCGATGGCAAAGGGATTCATGAAACAAACCGAACGCACGATCCTGAAGCTTTTTGTTGAAATAAATCAAAACATTACGACACGAAATTAATTGAGTTTCTGAAAAGACACTGTCAGTCGCGAGGCTGTGATCGGCGAAGGTCACGTTCTCACACAGTGTCTTGTCAAAAATGGCGTAACCGTAAGCCGCCGTGTAGTAGTCGACGAACGAACGCTGGCCACCTGCCTGCTGGTAGTTATGAGTGTAGGCGCGGACATTCTCCATGGAGAAAATCCCTTGCTTGGCCTTGTCCAGCGAGCGCGGATTGATGTCGGTGGCGTAGATGATGGTGCGATCGAGCAAGCCCTCTTCACGCAGCAGAATGGCCATCGAATAGACCTCTTCCCCCGTGCTGCAACCGGCGATCCAGATCTTGATCGAGGGGTAAGTCTTGAGCAGCGGCACCACTTCCTTGCGGATCGCGAGGAAATGCGAAGGGTCGCGGAACATTTCGCTGACCGGGATCGTCAGCAGTTGCAGTAACTGCATGAACGCCGTCGGGTCGTGCAGGACCTTTTCCTGCAACGCTGAAATGGTCGTGCACTCGAACTGGCTCAACGCGTGATTGACCCGGCGCTTGATCGAAGCGCCGGAGTAGTCGCGAAAGTCATAGCTGTATTTGAGGTAGATCGCCTCGATCAACAAGCGAATTTCGATTTCGCTATTTCGCTCCACTGAAAAATTGCGTTCCACTAAATGCGTTCCATTTTCGGTAACCACACGCGAATCAGCGAGAACAGGCGATCCAGGTCAATGGGCTTGGCCAGGTAATCATTGGAGCCCGCTTGCAAGCAGCGCTCCTGATCGTCCTTCATGGCCTTGGCCGTCACCGCAATGATCGGCAGCTTGCGCCAGCGCGGGTCCTTGCGAATCTCGATGGTGGCTTCGTAGCCATCCATCTCCGGCATCATCACGTCCATCAACACCAGATCGATGTCCTC
Organism: Pseudomonas sp. F01002; assembly: GCF_004402115.1. Lineage (NCBI taxonomy): Bacteria > Pseudomonadati > Pseudomonadota > Gammaproteobacteria > Pseudomonadales > Pseudomonadaceae > Pseudomonas > Pseudomonas sp. F01002. The sequence continues at coordinate 151,240 of NZ_SOPU01000026.1, forward strand.
GACTTCATTCAGTCTTTCAATCGCTTCACGGCCGTTCCGGCCGATGACCACGACTGCACCCTTTTGCTCCAGAGCACTGGTGAGGGCGAAGATATTGCGTACATCGTCGTCCACCAGCAGCACCTTGCGGCCCTCGAAAACCTTGTCGCGGCTGCGCGCGGTCTTGAGCATCCTCTGGCGCTCATGGGACAACCTGGATTCGACTTTGTGCAGAAAGAGTGTGACCTCATCCAGCAAACGCTCTGGCGAGCGCGCGCCCTTGATGATGATCGAACGCGAATACTTGCGCAGCTCAGCCTCTTCGTCCCGGGTCAGGTTGCGCCCGGTGTAGACGATCACGGGCGGGAACGAGCAGATATCTTCGGTGGACATGCGCTTGAGCAGATCGTTGCCGAGCATGTCCGGCAACTTCAGGTCGATGATCATGCAATCGAAAACCGTCGTGCGCAGCAGGTCCAGTGCATCCTGGGCCAGGCCAACGGCAGTGATCTCGATGTCATCGTCGCCGATCAGCCGGGCAATGCTGTCGCGCTGTACATCATCGTCTTCGACCAGCAGGACGCGTTTGACCTTCTGGGTCAGCTTGGCCTCAAGGCGGGCAAACACGTCCTTGAGTTCTTCTCGGGTGGTCGGCTTGACCGCGTAACCAATGGCGCCCATGTGCATCGCGGCTTCGACCCGGTCTTCCACAGAAATCACATGCACCGGAATGTGCCGGGTTTCAGCGTGTTCCTTCAGGCGTTGCAACACAGTCAACCCGGAATGATCCGGCAGGCGCATGTCCAGCAGAATGGCGTCCGGGATGAATTCCTTGGCCAGGTCGTAACCCTCGTCCGCGCCGTGCGCCACCAGGCACTGATACCCCAGCTCATGCGCCAGGTCATAAAGAATATTGGCAAAGTTCGGCTCGTCTTCCACCACCAGAATGCAACGAGTGGCGAATGGCGCTTTGGTGCGATCGTCGTCGAAACGCGGAATATCGACATCAGCAATCAACGGCACCAGCGCGGCCGGCGTCACTCTCGGTGTAATGGCCACCGGCGTGGCTCTCATCGGTTCGACAGGCTCTTCGCCCGGTTCAACGTATTGCTGCGGCAAAACCAGCGTAAACACACTGCCCTGCCCCGGCTCGCTGGTGACACTGATGGAACCGCCGAGCAAGGCGGCCAGGTCACGGGAAATCGACAAGCCCAGGCCGGTGCCGCCGTAACGGCGATTGGTGGTGCCATCGGCCTGGCGGAAGGCTTCGAAAATGCTCTCCTGCTGATCCGCGGCAATGCCAATCCCCGAATCGCGAATGATAAAGGCGATACCGTCGCCTGGCTGGCTGGCGACCGTCAGGCTGACCGTACCTCTTTCGGTGAATTTCACCGCGTTGGACAGCAGGTTCTTAATCACCTGCTCCAGACGCTGGCGATCGGTGAAGATCATCATCGGCGCACCGGCCTGCACCTCGACCTGGAAATCCAGTTTCTTGTCGGTCGCCAGGGGTTGGAACATCCCGCGCAAGCCATCCACCAGACGCGCGACACTGGTGTTCTCCGGTCGAATCTCAAGCTTGCCGGCCTCGACCTTGGAAATGTCGAGAATGTCGTTGATCAAGTTGAGCAAATCATTGCCGGCGGAGTAAATCGACTCGGCAAACTTGACCTGCTCGGCGCTGAGATTTTCCTGGGGGTTTTCCGCCAGCAACTTGGCCAGGATCAACGAGCTGTTCAGCGGCGTGCGCAATTCGTGGGACATGTTGGCGAGGAATTCGGACTTGTACTTGCTCGAGCGCTGCAACTCTTCGGCGCGTTCTTCGAGCTGGGTCTGGGCCTGATTGAGCTCGGTGTTCTTCAGGTCCATGGCGTCGCGCTGCTCGGCCAGTCTCCCGGCCTGCTCGGCGAGCTGCTCATTGGTTTGTTCAAGCTCGACCTGCTGGGTTTCCAGGTGCGCCTGAGACTCCTTGAGAATCCGCGACTGCTCTTCCAGTTCTTCGTTGGCGGTCTTGAGTTCTTCTTGCTGAACCTGCAGCTCTTCGTTGAGCTGTTGAGTTTCGGCCAGCACTTCCTGCAAGCGCTGGCGATAGCGAGCGGCCTCGATGGACGTACCGATGTTGCCGGCAATCAACTGAAGCAATTCGACATCGCGGTCCGTCAGCGGGCGCAGGAAGCCCAGTTCGATCACACCGTTGACCCGATCGTCGTCACTTGTCGGCACGACCAGCACGCTATGCGGCAGACCTTCGCCCAGGCCGGAGCTGACCTTGAAGTAATCGCTCGGTACGTCATCGAGACGAATCAAGCGAGCCTGGTTCGCTACCTGGCCGACAATGCCTTCATCGCTGTAAATCTGCTGTTCGCGCGCTTCCTGCTCGCGAGAGAAACCGTAGGAGGCAATGCGCTTGAGACCGCCATGGTCTTCGCGGACATAAATGGCTGCTACGGCAGAGCCCAGGTACTGCGCACAGAACTGCAGAATGTTGCGGCCCAGCAGATTAAGCGACAGTTGCCCCAGAACTTGTTCGGCCAGTTCGGTCTGCCCATTGCGCAGCCAGGCCTGCTGCTCCAGACGCTGGGCGCTGGCCTGTTGCGAGGCGAGGTTGGCGCTGTAACTTTGTGAAAGGTTGAGCAAGTCCCGACGGCCAATGTAGGCCAGCAATGCGCTGATCCCGGCGATGAACAACAGGTAAAGGCTGATGCTCCAGATCGTGGTGCGGCGCACGTCCTCGTTGCGCGTGGTGCGCAACTGTTGCTCCATGTCGATCACGTCTTCGAATTGCTTGCGGATCTCATCGGTCAGCCGCTTGCCGCGCCCGACCTTTACCGCGCTGCGGTAATCGCCGCTGGATCGCTGCAATTCAATTATTGCCTGCGCGTAAGTGGCCCATTCATTCTGCAAGGCCTGGAGCCGGTGCAGACGGTCGGTCTGCACCGGGTTGTCCGCGGTCAGTTCGAGCAAGGTATTGAGGGCGACAGCGATTCGCGGCTTGGCCATTTCGTAGGGTTCAAGGAAGTGCTCGTCGCCAGTGAGCAGGAAGCCGCGCATACCGGTTTCCAGATCGACGGTCAGCTTGATCGATTCATTGGCGTTATTGATCACCCGGGCGGTGTGCTCAACCCACTGGATCATCGACAGCAGATAAGTAATCAGCGAAACAAAGAACACTGCACTGAGCACGCCGACACCCAACGGCAGGCTGACGTTGCGGCTCAGGAGTTTACGGAATCGTTGCTCATCAACCGAAGACGCGGATGTCATGGGGGAAACCTTGTCGAGCTGTTGAAAACCAAGGAGTTTGCCCCAAAAGCGGCGGAGTGATCCAATTTTCTGACGCGTTTTCGCGCAAAATCCTACATTCCACTGCTCCAACGCAAAGGAGCGGTTATCCTTGTCAGCACGAGTACAGCTATTCTTTTTTCCACGGCGTTGGGAACTTGTCGGGTTCCGTCACTTACTCAAACAAGAGCCCGGCGATTTCGATCGACCGGCAACCGCGAATTCAACCTGAGAACCCCCCACTATGTACTCCAACACGTCCATCATCCTTGTAGTCGAAGACGATGACATCGTGCGCATGCTGATTGTCGATGTGCTGGAGGAGCTGGAGTTCAAGGTGCTTGAGGCCGATGGCAGTGAAAAGGCGCTGGAATTCCTCAACGATGAAGATCAGTACATCGATTTGATGATGACAGACGTCGGTTTGCCGGTGATGGACGGCCGTGAATTGGCCACCCAGGCCCGGATGCTGCGCCCTGAGTTGCCGATCCTGTTTGCCAGTGGCTATGCCGAAAGCATTGATGTGCCCGAAGGTATGCACGTGATTGGTAAACCGTTTTCCATTGATCAGTTGCGCGACAAGGTCAAAGGCATGCTGGCCTGAGACAGTTGACAGGGCATCCTGGCCCCAGCACTTTTCTGCATAAACCGACGTAAGGCTGCATTTTTCGGCGTTTTTGGGCTCTGACCTGTCAAGTTTGACAGTAGAAAAGGCCGCCCGCCTGGCGTTTGATTGGACCGGTAATCCCACTCATAAGGAACCGAGTCCATGCCGAGTCGAACCGAACGCTACGCACGTAATTTTAAAATCAGCGGATTATTGCTGATGCTCATCGCCGGATATGGTTGCCAGTCAGCCTCTTCCGACAATCCCCAGCACTGCTTTGAACAGAGCGGACAGGCGTTCAGCGAAGTATTGAGCTGCTATCGCAAAGCCGAAGCCACGCAACCGCTGCGCTACATCAGTAAGGGACAAGAGCAACAGCCCGGCGTCAACATCCGGCGCTTCGAGTTGACGTCACAGTCCTGGGGCCAGGGCGGTCAAGTCGCCCCGGCAGACTGGACCCATGGAGTCGACCTGTACATTCCCGACAACGTCAAGGGTACGCGTGCCGTGCTGGTCGCCAACGACGGCGTCAACAACCCTTTGTCCGGTGAGTCTCCGGGAGCACCCAACAACTTTTCGCAGCAAACACTGCTCAACATTGCCCGCCAAACCGGTTTGATCGTAGTGGCTGTCAGTAATGTCCCTAACCAGTATTTGACCTACAACGATGACGGCGTGCCGCGTACAGAAGATGGCAGCGTTGCCCACAGCTGGAAGCTGTTCATGCAGGGTCCGAAACAACAGCCTTTTATGTCGCTGCATGTGCCGATGATGGAAGCGCTGGTCAAGGCCATGGACCTGGCGCAAAAGGAAACGCAGCCAGGCCAGGTGCGGAGTTTCCTGGCCACCGGCGCATCGAAACGCGGTTGGGCGGTATGGCTGTCCGCCCTTGCGGACTCACGCGTCGATAGCATCGTGCCGTTTGTTATTGACGTCTTGAACACGGAAAAAGTGTTCGACCAGACGTTTCTCGCCTATGGCGGTAACTGGCCACTGGCGTACATCGACTACTACATGCAAGGCGTGATAGCCCAACGCAAGACCGAGCCGTTCAAGCAGCTGATGCAGATCGAAGATCCGATGACCTATCGGAATCTGTCCGGCTACACCGACCGCTTGAAGATCCCGAAATACATCGTCAACGCCAGTGGCGATGACTTTTTCATCCCAGATGCTTCACGCCAGTATCTTGCGGATCTGCCGGGTGACAATACACTTCGGGTCATTCCCAATTCCGCCCACGATGTGCGGGCGTTTGTTGAACCTGATTCCTTATATCAAGCGGCGGCAGACCGGCAATACCGCACCGAGATTAAAGGCACAGGAACAACGCCTTGACGCCACATCGACCAAGTTGCACCTGACCTTGTCCGAAATACCGATCAGGATGACCCAGTGGACAGCCCGCAACCCGCAGGCTCGGGACTTCCGGTACAACTGCGGCGTGCGCTACACCGCAGTACAATTGCCGGCCTCAATGGACGTCCAGACGACTCTCCGTGCTCCCAAGGTGGGTTGGAGCGCAGAGTTCTTCGAAGCTGAGTACGCGGACGGCGTTGTCGAGACGACGATGGTCAAGGTTCTTCCGGATACGTATCCGAATCAGGCACCACCCGCCGACGAGACGTTTTGCAGAACGCTACCCGCCACCCTGGGTCAGTAAATCAAGACACGACAATCTCAACCCTTTTGCTCTGTGGGGTTGTCGTGTTTCCTTGATTGTGCCGAAAGCATCGACGTGCCTGATGAGCTGCATGCGATCGGCAAGCCGTTTTCCATTGATCAGTTGCGGAATAAAGTCAAAACATTATTTAAAACTGAGATAAGTCACCTGACCTCTTGCCAGTTACGGCGAAGAGGTCTTTGCAATCGAACAACAAAGCAGCCAACTAAAGCCTTAATGATTGGCAGGCAAATGCAACACACACTTACATACGCCAGCTTGCCAGCATTCAAACATTCAAAGAGGATGCCTCAAACATATCGCCCAGAAAACAAATGAACTTACCATGACCATTAAAAACACAGACATTACCTTTCAACGACAGTTATCAAGGCCTTCAACGTATATCCCACCGCAAAATCACAACAGTCAAAAAGACAATATCGAACGCCAGGAATTCCTCAGCAAATTAAAGCGTCGCGCGCAAGTCTACAGTCACTCCAAGGAAGTCAGTCTGGAAGGTGCTTCCATCTCCCTGGAGTCTGGCTCATCGTTAGAAGAAGCTCTCCAGCCCGCAAGTGCCATGTTGCGAAAGATGGTCGAAAAAGCCTCTTTCAAAAAACTTCTGATGAAACTCCAGCTATCCGAAGATTCACTGTTTGAAATCACCGCTGATGGTAAGGTCAAGGCACACTACGCAGGCAGAACCCTGAGTTTCGAGAGTGCATTCAAACTGGCTCCGGATCTGGACGATGATCTTGTTGCATTGGTTGAAATGGCGCAATTGACCGGTGGCGTCGTCACCCTTGATGACCAAGTCAGCATGACTCAATGGTTGAGATTCCATCGTTACCTCCTCCCTCGGACGGTCATCGACGCCCAGAACCTGATTGCATTCCTGGAACAGCCACAGCCCGTCAGTCCGCCATTCGGCAACTATTGGGAAATGATAAAGGCCGGGGAAAACAATCCGCTTACTATGTCATCAGCAGAGCGCAGTCGGCTTCGAGCACTTATCAAGGAATACATCAAGGGCCGGCCATTATTGGAATATCTGTCAGGCACTATTTTGGGTGGACGATCCACTCACTTCAAACGGTCTGATGCGGAGTATTTCCTGCAAAAGCTTGTTTCCAGTTCCATTGCTCTAATCTGGGCAAAAGGTATTGTACGGGACCTGGATTGGTATGGTGCGCAAGATAATCAGCCCTTATCGGATGAGTCTCTCCAGCAAATACTTTTTACTGCGCTACTGTTGGATCTCCATCCGATGGTCGGGGAGCAACAGCCGCGCAATCAAGTTGCCGGTTTCGATCTCTATGCGGCCCAACACATAGAGAAGTCTTTCGCCAGTGTTCAAACGGAGTTCGAAAGACATCTGATCAATAACCACCGGATCTCTGAACAGAACGCGGCACTGGCCTCGCATTTATTGCTGGCCGGCACCGCGCCGGAGTTCCTGGTCAAGGATTTGCCGCCTACTCTGCTAATCGGCACCCCACAATGGGTTGATTACTGCCGGATCATCGAGGTGCAGGAAATCATTTCACCGGGATCGTCGCGCTCAATGACTCATGCGCAGATACAACACCTGATGAAGTCGGACTCCGTCACCGAGTCGCAACAGACACTCAATGCCTTGGCTGCTGTAGATCCAGTGATCGACTGGGCGTTGCTCAACGGTATCGCCACCCATAATGAAGTGAACCGGTCGACCAAGGACTCGCTTGAAGTGGCAGTGGCCGCTTACGCCCGCCATGCGAAAACCTTTGCTGAAACGGCTGAAACGTTGTCTCGCCCCTTGCCGACCCGCAAGAGCGTCGCCCTGGACATCCTCAAGCAAGTCGCCAAGGGATGCACCTATCTTGAAGATGACGTCCTTCACCAAAAGAGCAATCGATCACTGGAAGACGCCTATGCCAAACCGTTTCTCATATCCCCTGTAGAACTGCACATGTCCAACGACCTGCAGACAGGTGATTGGGACTTGAAGCATGGAGAGAGTATTTATAAAGCGTTTCCAAAGATGCTCCCCAATCTGATTTCTCCGGATGGAGAGTTTTACCGTCAATTCAATCGAAACTATGTGTCACAGGCGCAGGCCATGAGTACGCATTTGAAACTGGCCCTTTCATCCTTGCCGCTTCCTGATCGGGCGCGGCTGCTGCGCGGGCAAGTGACGATATTCTCTGTACGGCCTTCAGTCGCCACTCCTCGTCCAATCAACTACCCCCCCATGATTCCATTCTCATCACTCCTTGACGTCATCACGCCGAAGGATCCCATGGAGAGTCAGAAAGACAAAGAGCGGGCCACCGGTCGTTACGGCGTGGTGATGTGCACCTACTTCGAAGGACGACTGAGTTGTTATGAGCTGTTCACCTTGCACGGAGTCTGCCGTGAAAACATTGAACTGGCCGAGCTGATCGAAAGGGAGAACCTGTTACATACAAGCCCTCGCGGTAGTGAAAAAAACTACTCCCATCCGGCACCGGTGCATCAACTGCCCACGGACATCGAGTGCTACACCCATGGAGTCACACCTGGCCTTGTCAATACCAGTCGTGGCGTCATTGAAAAGATCGGTGAACTATCAGCGACACGCCTGCCTTCGAATACTGAAAGCAAAGGCTATTACCAAAGTTTCTATTCAAATGAATTCGACCCGCTCGTGAACTTCGTGCTCAAGCACCGGCCAATCGCAACCTACGAGGAGTTGGTAAAAGAATGTTGGGGGCAAACCCGGCTGGAGGCATTGCGCGCAGAACGCGAAGAAGGGTTAAACACGTTTCTCAATATTGTCGTACCGTTCAAATCATGCATCGAAGACATCAGCTCAGACGATCAGGATCGACAGTTCCAAGGAGTAGTTGCCTGCACCCTGGAAGCTGCGATGACACTTCTGTTGGTGGTCGGGGTCATCGCTAAGGTAGCCAGTCTTGCCGCCAGAAGCATGACCCTTGCAACGAAAGCCAGCGCCATGGCCAAGACTGGCCTGGGCCTGGTGAGCAGCTTGCTAAATCCGCTGGATGGCGTTACGGATTTGCTTAAAGGTGGCGCGAAACTGTTGCGCAAAGGTTTTAACGGGAGTATTGCGGCCTTGGAAAACGCCATTTCCGATCTTCGCCGTTTGAGGGGGCAGACTCAATTCGAGCAATTGGCCAGAACCGTCGATTCAGACATCATTCGTCTTGGAACCTGGCGCCCCGTGGATTCTTCGAAAGACCTTTTCCGGGTCTGGGGTATACGCCAGAACGACGAATGGTACGCTCTGAACCGATTTGGCCAGCCTTGGGGAGCCAAACTGAAGGGTTTTGATTTCAAACTTAAACTGCCCACCCCACACTGGCATAAAGTCATGCCTAAAAGCTACGCTCGTACAGTGATCAAAGAAGGTTTACCACTCGCCAGCAAAAAAGTAGACGATGCCATCAACGTATTGAATGACCCCACGCTGATTCAAGAATCGAATGCGGTTCTTGACCTTCTGCTTGCGAATGACTCTTCCGCAGCCCGAAGTACTTACCGCGACTACCTGATTGCAGTCAAAGAGGATCTTTCAAATATCAAACCCGGCAACTTCATCCTCGACAGCAGTAAAGAAAGCGACGCAATAGCCGAGCTGCATTGGGGGCTCTACAACGATTGGAAGACCGGCAACAAGGCGCAAAATGCCAATCACGAATTCATCCGGGTCTACAGCAACAACTTCAACGATGCTTATCACAGGGATCATTTCAACCCAGGCTTCACTGCCGATACTTTCGTTCATGAAATTTTCCACGGCGCGCCGAAAACCAAAGATTTCACCTACGCCGAACACAGCGGAATATTTCAACGCGGCTCTCAGCAATTGGACGTAAGTCCACTCCTGAATCTCGCCAACGGCAAGATATCCATGGGCCTGCCGAGTTTTCCAAATACCAACTACAACCGCGGCATGGCGTTTAAAAATGCCGACTCGTTTGCATTAACGACATCGCTGCTAAGCCAATTAAAGACCAACAAGCAAGCGTATCAGCAGAATATAGCGACCATGAAAGCGGCACTCAAAAATGCCAACCATGGATACATCAGTGGGCAGACACTGGTAAAAATCAACATTCTCTGAGTTTCAGACATACCGAGTTACTGAAGCCGGGCGCATGCGACCACTACTGTACTGTGGTTTAATTGCGCCCTTTTTTGCCCCCTCGCTTGCTGCAAAGGATCACTGTTCATGACTCAGCCCCACGCAACCAAAGTCCTAGTCATTGGTTACGTCTGGCCCGAGCCCCGCTCTTCAGCGGCCGGTGGGCACATGATGCAAATTCTCGAGACCTTCTTGCAGCAAGGCTGGGACATTACGTTCAGTAGCCCGGCCGGCACCGGTGAACACCGGGCAGACCTGACGGTGCTGGGCATTCGCGAAGTCCCGATCGAATTGAACAACAGCAGTTTCGACACGTTCATCAGCGAACTGGCCCCGGATATCGTTCTGTTCGATCGGTTCATGATGGAAGAACAGTTCGGCTGGCGAGTTGAGAAGCACTGCCCCGATGCCTTGCGCGTGCTTGAGACCTCCGACCTGCAAAGCCTGCGAGATGCCCGCCATCAACGCCTCAAGGAGCGCTTGAAGGCCAGCGACGACGCCAATGATTTCAATCAACTGTTCGCGCCGGCATTACGTGAAGAGTTTGAGCTCATGGCCCAGACCGATCTGGCCAAACGGGAAATCGCAGCGATTTATCGTTGCGACTTGAGTCTGATGGTTTCCGAAGTAGAGATCGAGTTGCTGGTCGAGCAATTCAAGCTGCCGCGCCACTTGCTGCACTGGTGTCCGCTGATGGTTGATCTACCGAGCGCGCCCCCGGTTTCGTTTGAAGACCGCGCGCACTTTCTCAGCATCGGCAACTTCCGTCATGCGCCCAACTGGGATGCGGTGCTCTGGATGAAAACCACTATCTGGCCGCTGATCCGCGCGCAACTGCCCGCCGCTCAGTTGCACATATACGGTGCTTACACGCCCCCCAAGGCGACTGCGCTGCACAACGCAAGCCAGGGTTTTCATGTAATGAACTGGGCAGAAGATGCGTTAGAAGTCATGTCTGGCGCGCGTATCTGTCTTGCGCCCCTACGCTTTGGTGCTGGTATCAAAGGCAAGATTGTCGACGCCATGTTGTGTGGCACGCCCACGATCACAACGCCAATCGGCGCAGAAGCAATGCATGGCGAACATCTCTGGCCGGGGGCTGTGACCCGTACAGCACAGGCGTTCGCCGATAGCGCGGTTCAGCTGTACAAGGACGAGGCTCTGTGGACGGACGCCCAATCCCAAGGGAAGACATTGTTGGCCGATCGTTATCGACAATCGGAACATGGTCCGGCGCTGATCGAAAAGTTGTTGTATTGCCAACAATACTTGGCACAACTTAGAAGCGACAACTTTACGGGAAGCATGTTGCGTCATCACCACCATAAAAGTACGCAATACATGGCGCAATGGATTGAAGCGAAGAATCGAAATCCGTTATAGAACTCACACCAACAACAAACATTTTGCATTACCGCTGTTATTGACCGAGCCCAACATCCTCCTTATAAACACCCAGCCAAACTTAGTTAAGTTCGGCACCATCAACCCTTCTTATAAATAAATGCAAGGATGCATTAAATGAGCAACTACGCCAATAATAACTGGATGTCCGCCACGCCGGCCATTGACACTTTATCGCTCTGCGAACTGACTCTGCCTGGCACTCATAATGCTGGCTGCGACTGGAAAGCGTCCTGGCCGTTTTTCGGCCCTCCCGCCCACTGGGTGGCCTGTCAGCATGAATCGTTCTACAACCAACTGTGTCATGGGTCCCGAGCACTTGATGCCCGTTTGATTTATGACGCCACTGCCCCAGGGTTAGGAAAATTCATATTTTTACATGACAGTTACCGTTCTAACCGCACGTTGGGAAACCTGGTAACCGATCTAAATAAATTCCTTTTGGAAAACCCTGATGAATTTGTCATTCTGGATTTTCACCAACTTAAGGACGGCAAGCAACCATTTGACTTCAAATACTTCAACGACATGATATTGAGGTTTATCGGCGATCGAATGATTCCTGCCCAAAACCAGGGCCTGAGCCTTAATAGACTCAAGCAAATCAGTCCACGCCAAAGGATACTGGTCGCGACCCCATGGCACAGTGCTCTTGATCGAAATGTATTTCATGAGCAGATCAAGCACAAATGGTCTGGCAGCGGTATTACCAGCACCGCGGATTTGGAAAAGCACATTATTAATGTGCTGAAATACCCGCCAGGCACATGGGCACCATGGTCGCTTTCCACCACCAGTTACAGCGCTCTCGGCGGCCCCGTGGACATTCATGATGAGCTTAACTCCTGGTTCGACCCGAAGAAAAATGACTGGGCGTTAAAGTGCAACATCATCAATGTCGACTTTATTGAAGAGTCCAACATTGTCTCTTATTGCCGAACTGTAAACCTGACCAAAGCGAGCAAGCGAAATTAACAATTTTCGCGCCATCAAATAGCTATTCTTGTGTAAGTGTTTCCACCGCTGGCAATACTGCCACGCACCTCTATGCTGGGTCATGAAGCCTTTTGTCTCAGGCGAGTGATACGGATGTAGCACCCAGCCACATCCGACACATGAACTTCTTCTCCCCATGGATGGGGCGAATCAACGACAAGGAACTGTCATGACCCGCAATACAGCAACCACACTCGACAAACAGCGATGGATGAGCAACGTACTGGATATCGGCCAGTTGAAGCTGACTGATATTGTCTGGCCCGGCACGCACAACGCTGGCATGGACAAAAAAGCGCCCAACTATGAGGTGGTGGTCGGCAACTGGACAACGTGCCAGAACGACTCATTTGCCTGGCAACTGGCCAACGGCGCACGGGCGTTCGATATCCGGCTTGGCTGTACCGCCGGCCCGGTAGTACCGGTGTTCTACTTCCATCACAACGGCTATCAATCCCACCGCATTCTTGATGAACTGATCGACGCGGTGACGACATTCCTCGACCGAAACCCGAACGAATTCATCGTCCTCGACTTCCACCAGTTAGGGGATGCGGCGAAGCTTTTCGACTACCAACAACTCAATGATCTACTGATGCGCCGCCTGGGCTCGCGCTTGATCCGTCCTTCGGACGCGCGCAGTACAGTGGAACAGCTCAAGCGCGCCAGTTCGCAGCGCCGCATTGTCATGGCAGCACAGGCGAAACCCGGACTCGACAGTGATTATTTCTGGCCGCAAATACCTCACAAGTGGAACGGCAAGGTATTCACCGACACCATCGATCTGCAATCGCATATCCAGACCACCCTTGTGGGGGCGCCTTACGAGAGATTTCTCTGGTCTTTGCCGGCGACGTGCTATTCGCTGTTGGGTGGCCCGCAGCACATCAAAAACCAAATCAACGACTGGTTCCACACCACCCGCGACTGGGTCACCCGTTGCAGCATCATCAGCACCGATTTTTTTGACGAGGCGGATATTGTCCGCTACTGCTGGAGCGCCACCAGCATGAAAGCGGTTTACGGAGACAGGTTGCACGCGCCGGCCTAAGCGAAAGCCATAGCAGGCTGGCACAGCAGGCGCCAAAAGAGGCATGATCCGATAGCGATAACAAGAAAAGCGTCCTGACATGACCCGAACAGCCCGCGTGACAGACCCCTCCTACGAACTGATGGACGACCATAACGGGTTGTCCATCATCTATCGTCAGCACGGTTTTCCCTGCCCGTTGGTGCGCTGGCATTTTCACAAGGAATACGAACTGCACCTGATCGTCGCCAGCTCCGGCAAAGTGTTCATCGGTGACTACATCGGTAACTTCTATCCGGAATCGCTGTTTCTCACCGGCCCCAACCTGCCCCACAACTGGATTAGCCAGGTGGCCGAAGACGAAGTTGTGCCCAAGCGCGACATGCTGGTCAATTTCACGGACGAGTTGTTCGACAGCGGCCACTTGGTGTTTGCCGAGCTCAAGACGCTGGCGCCGCTGTTGGAGCGCGCCCAGTACGGCATCGAGTTTCGCTGCAAGCGCACTATCCGCCAGGCCATGACTTTGATGCAGCGCATCGCCGACACCAAAGGCGTTACGCGCCTCGGGCACTTTTTCATTCTGCTGGAGTTGCTGGCGACCTCTGACGACTATCAGCTGCTGTCCGGGGCCACGACACCGCAATTGGCCGACGAGCACAATATTGATCGCACCAACCGGGCGGTGGATTACATCTTCGCGCATTACGCCCGTGAACTGCCGCTGGAGGAAGTCGCCGAGCATTTGGGCATGAAGCCGACTTATTTCAGTCGAGTGTTCAAGCAAGCCACCGGCCGTTGTTTCATCGAATTCGTCAATCGACTGCGCATCAGCAAATCCTGTGAGCTGTTGGCCGACGGTGACAAACCGGTAACCGATGTGTGTTTCGAATCGGGCTTCAACAATATTTCCAACTTCAATCGGCGCTTTCAGCAACTCAAGGGCATGACGCCGTCCCATTACCGGCGGTTGGCGGTGCAGCGGTTGACTGAGCAAAATCTCGGGTAAAGAAAGATCAAAAGATCGCAGGCTTCGCCAGCTCCTACAGGGGATCGCATTCCAATGTAGGAGCTGGCGGAGCCTGCGATTTTTTGATCTTGGGGCCCGAAAACCTGTACGGAATCCATAGGGTCTAACCGCTAAAAAGCCGTTCCCTGCACCTCTCCTTCCAAACCCAAGTGCAAAATAGTATCGACTCAAGTGCGATGGATGATTTGTCACGTCATCAATTGAAGGCTGTAATCAGTGCACATTCTTCCTGCCGTCGGAAGACACAAAAACAATAACTGTCCTTCTGTAACCCGCCGGGTGCAGAAAAGGAGTGCACGATGCAACCTTCTGTAAAAGCTCTGCTTGCCCTCACCTGCATGACCCTCAGCAGCGTCAGCCTCGGCGCCCAGACCCTGACCATCGCCACCGTCAACAACAGCGACATGATCCGCATGCAAAAACTCTCGAAAACCTTCGAGGCCGAGCACCCGGACATCAAGCTCAATTGGGTGGTGCTGGAAGAAAATGTCCTGCGCCAACGCCTGACCACCGACATCGCCACTCAGGGCGGACAGTTCGATGTACTGACCATTGGCATGTACGAAGCCGCACTCTGGGGCGCCAAGGGTTGGCTGGAGCCGATGAAGGATTTGCCGGCCAGCTACGCCCTCGACGATGTGTTTCCATCGGTGCGTGAAGGCCTGTCGGTCAAGGGTTCGCTGTATGCCTTGCCCTTCTACGCTGAAAGCTCCATCACCTATTACCGCACCGATCTGTTCAAGGAAGCCGGGCTGACCATGCCCGAGCATCCGACCTGGACCCAGATCAGTGAATTCGCCAGCAAGCTCACCAATAAGGATAAAGAACAGTACGGCATTTGCCTGCGCGGCAAGGCCGGTTGGGGCGAGAACATGGCGCTGATCACCACCGTCGCCAATGCCTATGGTGCGCGCTGGTTCGATGAGCAGTGGAAGCCGGAATTCACCGGCCCCGAGTGGAAAAACGCGCTGAACTTCTACGTCGACACCATGAAGAACTCCGGTCCACCGGGTGCATCGAGCAACGGTTTCAACGAAAACCTCGCGCTGTTTAACAGTGGCAAGTGCGCGATCTGGGTCGATGCCAGCGTCGCCGGTTCCTTCGTCACCGACAAGACCCAAAGCAAGGTCAGCGACCACGTCGGTTTCACCTACGCACCGCACGAGACCACCGACAAGGGCTCGGCTTGGTTGTATTCCTGGGCGCTGGCGATTCCGACCAGTTCCAAGGCCAAGGACGCCGCGAAAACCTTCAGCGCCTGGGCCACTTCCAAAGAATATGGAGCGTTGGTTGCCGAGAAAGACGGCATTGCCAATGTACCGCCAGGTACCCGCGCTTCGACGTACAGCGATGAGTACATGAAGGCCGCGCCGTTCGCCAAGGTGACCCTCGAGTCGCTGAAAGCCGCGGACCCGAGCAAACCGACCCTCAAGCCCGTGCCGTATATCGGCATCCAGTTGGTGACCATTCCTGAATTCCAGGCCGTGGGCACCCAGGTCGGCAAGCTGTTCTCGGCGGCACTGATCGGCCAGACCACGGTCGACCAGGCCCTGACCGCTGCCCAGTCAACCACAGAACGTGAAATGAAGCGCGCCGGTTACCCCAAGTAACCCCGCTGCTATCGCCTTCTGTGGGAGCGAGCTTGCTCGCGATGACGGCCTCCCATTCAACATTGTGGGTGACTGATCCACCGCCATCGCGAGCAAGTCGGATCGCCGCACCGTCGCTCCCACAGGATCTTCATAGGTCTGCATGAGTCGGTTCTATCGCCATGAATATTTCAACTGCCAAAGCTCACATGGACATTCCCCAACCGGTGCGTAAAAGCCGGTTGGCCAACCCCGGCTGGTTCCTGGTCAGCCCCTCGGTGGCCTTGTTGCTGCTGTGGATGATCGTGCCGCTGGGCATGACCGTTTACTTTTCGCTGATCCGTTACAACCTGCTCTACCCCGGTGAGAACGAGTTCGTCGGACTGGAGAACTTCAGCTACTTCCTCAGTGACTCCGGTTTCCTGCCCGGCGCCACCAACACCTTGTTGCTGGTCGGCAGCGTGCTGCTGATCAGCGTGGTGTTCGGCGTGTTGATCAGTGCGCTGCTGGAGGCCAGTGAGTTTCTCGGTCGCGGCATCGTACGGGTGATGCTGATCTCGCCATTTTTCATCATGCCCACCGTCGGTGCGCTGATCTGGAAGAACCTGATTTTCCACCCGGTGTCGGGGATCCTCGCCTACGTCTGGAAGCTGTTCGGCGCGCAGCCGGTGGACTGGCTGGCGCATTACCCGCTGCTGTCGATCATCATCATTGTGTCCTGGCAATGGCTGCCGTTCGCGATCCTGATCCTGATGACCGCCATGCAGTCCCTCGACCAGGAGCAGAAAGAAGCCGCGCGCCTCGACGGTGCCGGGCCGATCGCTATCTTCTGGCACCTGACCCTGCCGCACCTGGCACGCCCGATTGCGGTGGTGGTGATGATCGAAACCATCTTCCTGCTCTCGGTGTTCGCCGAAATCTTCACCACCACCAACGGCGGCCCCGGCTACGCCTCGACCAACCTCGCCTACCTGATCTACAACCAGGCGCTGGTGCAGTTCGACGTCGGCATGGCGTCCGCCGGTGGCTTGATCGCGGTGGTGATCGCCAACATCGCAGCCATCGTGCTGGTGCGGATGATCGGCAAAAACCTGACAGACAAAGCCTGAGGCCTGCGCCATGACCCTTCAACAATCCCGCCGCCTGCAAAGCCTGCTGCTCGGCACCCTGGCCTGGGCCATCGCGATCCTGATCTTCTTCCCGATCTTCTGGATGGTGATGACCAGTTTCAAAACCGAAATCGATGCGTTCGCCACGCCGCCGCAGTTCATCTTCACGCCGACGCTTGCGAACTACCTGCACATCAACGAGCGCAGCGATTACTTCAGCTTCGCCTGGAACTCGGTGGTGATTTCCTTCAGCGCCACAGCTCTGTGCCTGCTGATCGCGGTGCCGGCGGCCTACTCGATGGCGTTCTACGAAACCAAACGCACCAAAGGCACGCTGCTGTGGATGCTCTCCACCAAGATGCTGCCACCGGTGGGCGTGCTGATGCCGATCTACTTGCTGGCCAAGAGTTTCGGCCTGCTCGATACGCGCATCGCGCTGATCGTGATCTACACGCTGATCAACCTGCCGATCGTGGTCTGGATGATTTACACCTACTTCAAGGACATCCCCAAGGACATCCTCGAAGCCGCGCGCCTGGACGGTGCCACGTTGTGGCAGGAAATGGTCCGGGTGCTGCTGCCGATCGCCAAGGGTGGCCTGGCGTCCACGGTGCTGTTGTCGCTGATCCTGTGCTGGAACGAGGCGTTCTGGTCCTTGAACCTGACCTCGTCGAAAGCCGCGCCGCTGACCGCATTGATCGCCTCGTACTCCAGTCCCGAAGGTCTGTTCTGGGCCAAGTTGTCGGCGGTGTCGACGCTGGCCTGCGCGCCGATCCTGATCTTCGGCTGGATCAGCCAGAAACAATTGGTCCGCGGCCTGTCGTTCGGCGCCGTGAAATGAATCAAAAGCAAAAGATCGCAGCCTGCGGCAGCTCCTACAGGGGCACCGCATCGGCCGGACGTTCCGTGTAGGTGCTGCCGAAGGCTGCGATCTTTTGATCTTAAAAAACAACAAGCGGAGGCCCACCACCATGGCCAACCTGAAAATCAAGAATCTGCAAAAAGGCTTCGAAGGCTTTTCCATCATCAAAGGCATCGACCTGGAAGTGAACGACCGCGAGTTCGTGGTGTTCGTCGGGCCGTCGGGCTGCGGCAAATCCACCCTGCTGCGCCTGATCGCCGGCCTGGAAGAAGTCAGCGGCGGCACCATCGAACTCGATGGCCGCGACATCACCGAAGTCAGCCCGGCCAAGCGCGACCTGGCGATGGTGTTCCAGACCTACGCCCTGTACCCCCACATGAGCGTGCGCAAAAACATGTCGTTTGCCCTCGACCTGGCTGGCGTACCGAAAGCCGAAGTCGAGAAGAAAGTCGGCGAAGCGGCACGCATCCTCGAACTCGGGCCGATGCTCGAACGCAAGCCGAAACAGTTGTCCGGCGGCCAGCGTCAGCGCGTGGCCATCGGCCGGGCCATCGTGCGCAACCCGAAAATTTTCCTGTTCGACGAACCGCTGTCCAACCTCGACGCCGCCCTGCGCGTACAGATGCGCCTGGAACTGCTGCGCCTGCACAAAGAACTGCAAGCCACGATGATCTACGTGACCCACGACCAGGTCGAAGCCATGACCATGGCCGACAAGGTTGTCGTACTCAATGGCGGAAAAGTCGAACAAGTCGGCTCGCCCCTGGACCTGTATCACCAACCGGCCAATCTGTTTGTCGCCGGATTCCTTGGCACGCCGAAAATGGGTTTCCTCAAGGGCAAAGTCACCCGCATTGAGCGCCAGAGCTGCGAAGTGCTGCTGGACGCCGGCACCCGCATCACGTTGCCGCTGAGCGGCGCCAACCTGAGTGTCGGTGGCGCGGTCACCCTGGGCATTCGTCCGGAACACCTGAACCTCGCGCGAACCGGCGACTGCACCTTGCAGGTCACCGCCGACGTCAGTGAACGCCTGGGCAGCGACACCTTCTGCCACGTGGTGACCTCGTCCGGTGAAGCGCTGACCATGCGCGTTCGCGGCGACCTGGCCAGCCGTTATGGCGAGTCGCTGAGCCTGCACCTGGACGCCGAGCACTGCCATTTATTCGATGCCGACGGTGTGGCGCTGACCCGCCCGTTGCGCGCTGCGGCCTGATTTTAGAGAGCATGTGATGAAACTCAATAAACAGAACCTCAACCGCCTCGCCCCCGAGGTGGTCCTGCCCGCCTACGCCCTGAGCGACACCCGCCAAGGCATCGCGCACATCGGCGTCGGCGGTTTCCACCGGGCGCATCAGGCGTATTACACCGATGCGTTGATGAATACCGGCGAAGCCCTGGACTGGGCCATTTGCGGCGTCGGCCTGCGCGCCGAAGACCGCCGCGCCCGGGACGACTTAAAGGAACAGGACTATCTGTTCACGTTGTTTGAACTGGGTGATACCGACGACACCGAAGTTAGGGTCATCGGCGCGATTCGCGACATGCTTTTGGCCGAAGATGGCGCGGCAGCGCTGATCGACAAACTCGCCAGCCCCGAGATCCGTATCGTTTCGCTGACCATTACCGAAGGCGGCTATTGCATCGACGACAGCAACGGCGAGTTCATGGCCCAGCTGCCGCAAATCCAGCACGACCTGGCACACCCGAACGCACCGAAAACCGTGTTCGGTTTTCTCTGCGCCGCGCTGGCCAAACGTCGCGCAGCCGGCACGCCGGCATTCACCTTGATGTCCTGCGATAACCTGCCGCACAACGGCGCGGTCACCCGCAAAGCGTTACTGGCGTTCGCCGCCCTGGGCGATGCCGAGCTAGGGGACTGGATCGCCACCAACGTGAGTTTCCCCAACGCGATGGTCGATCGCATCACGCCGATGACCAGCACCGAACACAAGCTGCAACTGCACGATAAACACGCTATCGACGACGCCTGGCCGGTGGTCTGTGAACCCTTCGTGCAATGGGTACTGGAAGACAAGTTCGTCAACGGTCGTCCGGCCTGGGAAAAGGTCGGCGTCCAGTTCACCGACGACGTCACGCCCTACGAAGAGATGAAAATCAAACTGCTCAACGGCAGTCACCTCGCACTCACTTATCTGGGTTTTTTGAAGGGTTACCGCTTCGTTCACGAAACCATGAACGACCCGCTGTTCGTGCGCTACATGCGTGCCTACATGGACCTGGACGTGACCCCGCAACTCTCACCCGTGCCGGGGATTGACCTGACCGAGTACAAAAACA
Organism: Pseudomonas sp. F01002; assembly: GCF_004402115.1. Lineage (NCBI taxonomy): Bacteria > Pseudomonadati > Pseudomonadota > Gammaproteobacteria > Pseudomonadales > Pseudomonadaceae > Pseudomonas > Pseudomonas sp. F01002. The sequence continues at coordinate 171,218 of NZ_SOPU01000026.1, forward strand.
CCCTGGAGGCGCGCTTCTCCAACCAGGCGATTGCCGATCAGCTGGAGCGCGTGTGTTCGGACGGTTCGTCGAAGTTTCCGAAGTTCACGGTGCCGACGATCAATCGATTGATTGCTGATGGACGAGAGACCAAACGTGCAGCGTTGGTGGTGGCGGCCTGGGCGTTGTACTTGAAAGGTGTGGACGAGAATGGCGATACGTACTCCATTCCGGATCCACGGGCGGCGTTCTGCCAGGCACTGGTGACCGATGATGCGTTGATCACCCAGCGGTTGCTGGAGGTTGAGGAAATTTTTGGTGCCGCGATTCCGCATTCACCGGAGTTCGTGGCGGCGTTTGAGTGGTGCTGTAACAGCTTGCGGGATGTTGGGGTGACAAAAACGTTGGAGCGGGTACTGGCGTAAGTACGGCGGTGAACCTGCTGCCGTCTTCGCGAGCAAGCCCGCTCCCACATTAGATAGCTGGCGTATACAACATTTGTGGCCACCTCAGATCAAGTGTGGGAGCGGGCTTGCTCGCGAAAGGTTTCAACGAGATCGACCTGACACACCAAGGACATCCCATGGCAAACCAACAACTATTCCTCGGAATCGACTGCGGCACCCAAGGCACCAAAGCCATCATCCTCGACGCCGTCAGCGGTCAGGTGCTGGGCCAGGGCGCTGCAGCGCACAGCCTGATCAGTGGCGCCAATGGCCACCGCGAGCAAGACACCTCACAATGGCTGGAAGCCTTCGCGCTTGCCACCCGCCGTGCATTGCTCGCGGCAAAGGTCGACGGCCAGGACATCCTCGGCATCGGCGTTTCCGGCCAGCAACATGGGTTGGTGCTGCTCGACGATCAGGGCCAGGTGCTGCGTCCGGCCAAACTCTGGTGTGACACCGAATCCACCCCGGAAAACGACCGTCTGCTGACCCATCTGGGTGGCGAAAAAGGCTCGCTGGAACGCCTCGGCGTTGTGATCGCGCCGGGCTACACCGTCTCCAAACTGCTCTGGAGCAAAGAACAACACCCGCAGATTTTCGCTCGCATCGCCCGCATCCTGCTTCCCCATGACTACCTCAACTATTGGCTCACCGGCCGCAGTTGCAGCGAGTACGGCGACGCCTCGGGCACCGGCTATTTCAACGTGCGCACCCGCCAGTGGGATTTGCAGCTGCTGCGTGACATCGATCCCACCGGGCGACTGCAAGCCGCGCTGCCGGAGCTGATCGACGCTCATCAAGCGGTCGGCACGATCCTGCCGAGCATCGCCGAACACCTGGGCATCAACCCGCAGGCGCTGGTATCCAGCGGCGGTGGCGACAACATGATGGGCGCCATCGGCACCGGCAACATCAAGCCCGGCGCTATCACCATGAGCCTCGGTTCTTCGGGGACGATATACGCCTATGCGGATCAACCGAAGGTCAGTGCGGACGCTTCAGTCGCAACGTTCTGCTCCTCCAGCGGTGGCTGGCTGCCGCTGATCTGCACCATGAACCTGACCAACGCGACCGGTGTGATTCGGGAGTTGTTCGAGCTGGATATCGAACAGTTCAATGCCCTCGTCGCGCAAGCACCCATCGGTGCCGAAGGCGTGTGCATGCTGCCGTTCCTCAACGGCGAGCGCGTCCCCGCCCTGCCCCATGCCACCGGCAGCTTGCTGGGGTTGACGATGACCAACCTGACTCAGGCCAACCTGTGCCGCGCGGTGGTCGAAGGCACGACCTTCGGTTTGCGTTATGGACTGGACCTGCTGCGCCAGAATGGCTTACAAAGCCGCAGCATCTGCCTGATCGGCGGCGGCTCGAAAAGCCCGGTGTGGCGGCAGATCGTCGCTGACATCATGAACACCCCAGTCATCTGCACCGAACAAAGCGAAGCCGCGGCCCTTGGCGCCGCGATTCAGGCCGCGTGGTGCAAGTCCTGGGCAAACGGGCATGAAGACAGTCTGGCGGACCTTTGCGAGCGTTGCGTGAAGCTCGATCCAGCCAGCGAAACCTTGCCGATGGCAGACAATGTGGCAGCCTGTCAGCAGGCCTACGAACGCTATCAACAGCATGTCGCAACCCTTTAAAGAGTGAATAACTATGTACCTGGTGTGTGGCGAAGCGCTGTTCGATTTCTTCAGTGAAGACGATGCCAGCGGCCTGGCTTCAAAAGTGAATTTCAAGGCGATTGCCGGCGGCTCGCCGTTCAATGTCGCGGTGGGTTTGCGCCGTTTGGGCGTGGACGCGGCGCTGTTTGCCGGCCTGTCCACCGACTACCTCGGTCGACGCTTGCAGCAGGTCCTGCAGGATGAAGGCGTGCGCCCGGATTACCTGGTGGATTTCGCTGCGCCTACGACCCTGGCGATGGTGGCCGTCGGTGCCAATGGTTCGCCGCATTACAGCTTCCGGGGTGAAGGCTGCGCGGATCGTCAGCTGAAAACCGAGCATCTTCCGGTACTGGGCCCTGAGGTACGCGGCCTGCACATCGGTTCGTTTTCGCTGGTGGTGCAACCGATTGCCGACACACTGTTGGCATTGGTGCAACGGGAAAGCGGTAAGCGCTTGATCAGCCTTGATCCCAACGTGCGGCTCAATCCTGAGCCGAATATCGACCTGTGGCGTTCGCGGATTGCGACCTTGGTTGAGCTGGCTGACCTGATCAAAGTCAGCGATGAAGATTTGAGCCTGTTGTATCCCGAGCAGGATCCGCAACGGGTAATTGAAGGCTGGCTGCAGCATCGCTGTCAGTTGGTGTTTCTGACCCGTGGTGGTGAGGGTGCGACGGTGTTCAGCCGTCTGCATGGCTCCTGGTCTGTGCCGGCGAGCTCAGTGAAAATCGCCGACACCGTGGGCGCTGGCGATACGTTCCAGGCGGCGTTGATTACCTGGCTGACGGAGCAGCAGCTGGATTCGGTTGAGGGCGTGCAATCGCTCAGCCGCGAGCAGATCGACGGGATGCTGAAATTTGCGGTGCAAGCCGCGGCGCTGACCTGCAGCAAGACCGGGCCCGATTTGCCATATCGCCAGGAGTTGGATCTTCGCTGAGTTTGAGGGCCTCTTCGCGAGCAAGCCCGCTCCCACATTCGATCGCGATCCAATGTGGGAGCGGGCTTGCTCGCGAAGGCGGTATCACTTACACCGCCATCAATCGGGGGTCAGCGGCAATGACGGCATAGGCTGTTACCGACTTCAGACGACATTAGTCGGTAAATGACTGCCCGTTGCCTTGAACGAGTCGCTTTAATCCTGCACCATCCGCCCCAGCTTATTCAAAGGACGGAATTAAAGGCATGCTGGACGCGAACGCAACCCATATTTCCCTGACGCTGGAAGGCGTTTCCGTTGACCTTCAGGTACTCAGCTTCGTCGGTCGCGAAACCCTCAACCAGCCGTTCTGCTTCGACATCGAACTGGTCAGCGCCCGCCCCGACCTGAAACTCGAAGAGTTGCTGCACAAGCCCGGCTGCCTGACCTTCGGCGCCACCGGCAAAGGCATCATCCACGGTCTGGTGTACCGCATCGAGCAAGGCGATTCCGGCAAAAGCCTGACCCGTTACAGCATCAGCCTGGTGCCGCAACTCGCCTACCTGCGCCACAACCATGACCAGCAGATTTTCCAGCATTTAAGTGTGCCGAAGATTATCGCTGAGGTCCTCGAAGCGCGCGGCATTCTGGCCGATGCCTACAGCTTCCAGCTCGGCGCGATCTACCCGGAACGCGATTACTGCGTGCAGTACGACGAATCCGACCTGCATTTCATCCAGCGTCTGTGCGAAGAAGAAGGCATTCACTTCCACTTCCAGCACTCGTCCAGCGGCCACAAACTGGTGTTCGGCGACGATCAGACGGTATTCCGCAAACTCGCGCCCGTGGCCTATCAGCAAGACTCCGGCATGGCCGCCGAGAAACCGGTGATCAAGCGCTTCAACCTGCGTCTGGAAACCCGCACCACCCGCGTCAGCCGCCGCGATTACGACTTCGAGAAACCGCGCATCCTGCCCGAGGGCTCCGCCAAAAGCGCGTTCGCCCCGGACCTGGAAGACTACGACTACCCCAGCCGTTTCACCGACCGCGAACGCGGCAAGCAACTGGCAACCCGCGCCCTGGAACGCCACCGCAGCGACTACAAACTTGCCGAAGGCAAAGGTGACGAGCCAACCCTGGTCAGCGGCCACTTCATGGCCCTGAGCGAACACCCGCGCGCCGAGTGGAACGACCTCTGGCTACTGTTGGAAGTGGTGCACGAAGGCAAACAGCCGCAAGTGCTCGGCGCAAACGTCACCAGCGACGTCACCCAGAACAAAGACGATTTCCACCAGGGCTACCGCAACCGCTTCCTCGCCACCCCGTGGGACGCGCACTTCCGCCCTGCCCTCGAACACCGGAAACCCAAAGTCCTTGGCAGTCAGACCGCCATCGTCACCGGCCCCAAGGGCGAAGAAATCCACACCGACCAATACGGTCGCGTCAAAGTTCAGTTCCACTGGGACCGCGAAGGCCAGGCCGACGACAACACCAGCTGCTGGCTGCGCGTCGCCACTGGCTGGGCCGGCAGCGCCTACGGCGGCATCGCCATCCCGCGCATCGGCATGGAAGTGCTGGTGTCGTTTATGGAAGGCGACCCCGACCAACCACTGATCACAGGCTGCCTGTACCACAAGGAAAACGTCGTCCCGTACGACCTGCCGGCGAACAAGACCCGCAGCACCTTCAAGACGCTCAGCTCACCGGGCGGCAACGGTTACAACGAGTTTCGGATTGAAGACAAGAAAGGCGCAGAACAGATCTACCTGCATGCCCAGCGGGATTGGGATGAAAACATTGAGCATGACCAGAAGATTCGCGTCGGCAACGAGCGACACGACACGGTCGAGGCCAATGTTTTAAGCGAGTTCAAGGTTGAAGAACATCGCATCACCCACCTCGACCGCAAGACTGAAACCCGGGCGGATGATCACCTCACCGTTGGCGTGACTCAACATGTGAAGGTGGGGACGGCGCAGTTTGTCGAGGCCGGTCAGGAGATTCACTACAACGCCGGGCAAAAGGTTGTGGTTGAGGGAGGCATGGAGCTGACGGCCAAGGCTGGCGGGAGCTTTGTGAAAGTGGATGCGGGGGGCGTGACGATCAGTGGCGCCAACGTCAAGGTCAACTCCGGGGGTGGGCCAGGTTCCGGCACCGGCATCGGCATCCTCGCCCCGCTGATTCCAGGCCTCGCCGCTGCCGACATCGCCGGTCGCCTGATGAAAGAAGCCAAGTCCAATCCGACCTGGCTGGAATTGAACCTGCATTACGACAACCTTGAGCCCGTGCCGGGCGCCTCCTACCGCGTTGACTTTGCGGACGGCTCGACCCGTGAGGGTGTTCTGGACGATGACGGCTTTGCCCGGTTGGAGGATGTCCCGAAAGGACCGGCCAAGGTGTATTACGGCGAGGATCCGAGGCCGTACAACCGTGAAAGCGTAGCGATTGTGCAGAACTCGGACGAAAAGGTTAACGCAGATTTACGCAAGCTCGGCCTGGACCCGGACCAGGTTGATTTACAAGCATTAGTGGAGAAAGCCGCAGGGAGGCTGTCATGAGTGACGAAGTAGTTGAGAGTGCAAACGAAGGTGACGAAGACCGCAGCGCCGCTTACCAAGAGGCCGCGGTAGAACTGGCAAAAGGCATCGCGCTCGGCGCAGTGCCGTTTCTTGGCCAGGCCATCGACGCCTACGACACCATCGAATCCTCAATCGTCCTCTACAACGCAGAGTCGACGGACGGAAAGGAAGACGCGCAATTTGACCTGCTGATGGCCGTCATCGGCTGGGTTCCAGGACCGGGCGACGGGCTGAAGAAGAGCCTGCGCATCGTCAACAAAGACCCGCAACGCTACGCCCCTGTACTGTTCGACCTACTTCGCTTCGTACTGCAAGAGTGCGGGATCAAAACCAGCCCCGAAGAACTGCTCAAGCAAATATTCGATGCAGGCAAACTGCGCGGTGAACTCGACGAGATCATCACCGGCGTAAAAGGCTCGTCGACTTTCCAGAGCCTTCCAAACTGGGCAAAAACGTCGGTCGTCACCGTCCTCGCCGCCTCCCGCGACAACATGCCTGCCATGGTGGGGATTGTCGAGAAGCGGCTGGTTAAATGGAAAGGCATGCAGCGTAATAGTTCGGCGGCCTCCTCCGGGTCAAGTCACCCGAAAAGAGTGGAAAAACCTGCAAGCAAAGATTCGGCTGTTGCGGCAAAGGGAACAGATGGTGCGAGCGGCACCCATTCCAACCAGGTTGAAGCCTCCAAAGTAGGTCTTCAGGCCCCTTCCAGTATTTTGAATGAAGGGCTGGGGGTTAGTGGGGAGCACATTGCCGATTACATTTGTGCGGTGGAGTTTGGTTGGGGTAAGGATTGGGATGGGCATGATAAAGGGGCGGATGGGAGGTGGCTTGAGGGGGTGCCGAGTGCGAGTAAGACGGGGAAACTTTCGGCGGGGGGAAGTCCGAAGGCAAAGCACGTTCTCTACAAACTGTCTGATGGCGCTAATGGAACAGGGATAGATGCCGTTTGGCGAGCCAACCCTGCCAACAATGGAGGCGAGAAATTTGCCATTGTTGAGGCTAAGGCAAGCCGGGACGAGGATGCGCCAAAATTCATGCGTAAACCGAATAACACGCGAAAACCTGGAATCGGCTCAAGGCTAGGCGTATCAGGATTGGGTGATCCCAGCGAGCTACTTGAGCCTATAGAAGACGAGCAAAATGTCGCTGCAAGCAAAAAGCCACGTCCTGCAAGGACTGGCAGAGCAAAGCCAAAAGCCAATACAACTTCAGAAGCCACTCCCACCAAAAACAAGCAAGTTCTAGTCCAAATGAGTACCCAATGGATACTTAGAAACCTTGGTAAAGCAGTCTCTGGCCGTGCTCTTCTCGGACAGATAGAGGCCTCCTACAGTCGGCACCTTTTTTATTCTCCCCTTTACCATCCAAGCTCAAGCCCTAAAGAGCACGCAGAGGCAAGGCTAAAAAATTCTAATGAAGGCGAACATCAAGCGCACAAAGCCTTTCATTACAATGAATCCGAGGTTAAAGGATTTGTAAACAAACGCAAAAAGTCCCTAGCCAAAAAATATGGCGCTTTGGACACACTTAAGATTGAGGCATGAATTCTATGAACAAACGACAGAAATTCTTTAGTGAAAAACACTACGAAAATTTCCTTAGAGAACATGATGAAGTCATAGAATTTTTCAAAACCAACAAATTCAAATCTGACTCTGTCGAAGAAGAAGCTTCTCTTCGCTCAGCATTTTTCCAGACTTTAGCTCTCGATAGACTTCTTGCCAGCTATACCGCAGGGGAGAACATAGAATCTCTTATTCCTCTGCTTGAGGACCTGATTGATAAGTACGAAGCTCGTCAGAAAACTCTAGCTGAGTATGAGAACTCACCAAAAATGTCGCCGCTGGCATTGGATGACTGGCCTGATCAATACGAAGAAGCTGTTCAAGTTATCGGCCTGTGCATCCTATTGCACCGGACTGACCTGCTACCGCGCTTCGTCAAGCTCATAGATGAAGCCGGCTATGCCGGTGACGACACTCTTTATGAAGACTTACTGAAGAAAGTCCTTCCTCATCGGCACGATGTCGACCGGTGGTATCACGACGTGTATACGCCACTCATCCAAGCTGTCTACATCGATAGTAAAGAAGAGGCTTCAAAGCTACTCAAAAAATATTGCCAACAATGGTATCCAGCCTTCAAACAAGCTCCTTGGCACGATACTCATCTTCAAGGAGAGGAAGGTAACTATGTAGGCTATTGGGCTATAGAAGCGGGGGCAATCGCATTTTTGTACGGTATAGACGACAGCAAAATTGATCATATGGTGTATCCAAAGGACTTGGTCGAATACGCCAGAAATTACCAGCCGACCAATGGATCCCAGGTTGCTCGTGTAGATGCAGGACAACCATGCAGCAAGACTGGCTATTGGTTTACACCGGCAAAAGCAGAGTCTCGTCGTCACTTTAATCAAGGCGTTATAATGCCAGGGTTCAGTGACTCCCTTTGGGGCGATACTATTTGGTATTGGTCGGGAGAATAATGATAAGCGAGACAGATTGACCGGGCCTCATCCAGTCATTAGTCAGATGGGCGGACAACCGCCCATTGAATCATGGTGAAAGCCACTACTTCACAGAACAACCTCCCCCTTTGCTGATATCTATGAACAAACGACAAAAATTCTTTAGTGAAAAACACTACGAAAATTTCCTTAGAGAATATGATGAACTCATAGAGTTTTTTAAAATAAATAAATTTAAATCCGACTCTGCGTTAGAAGAAGCCTCTCAACGCGCAAAATACTTCCAGACTCTGTCTCTAGACAAGCTGCTCGCGACTTATACTGCCGGGGAGAACATAGAGTCACTTATCCCCCTGCTTGAAGAGTTGATTGAAAAGTACGAAATTCGTCAGAAAGCCCTAGCAGAGTATCAAGGCGCCCAAAATATCTCGCCCCTTGCAATAGATGACTGGCCAAATCAATACGAAGAAAGCCGTCCAAGTGATCAGCTTGTGTGTCCTATTGCACCGCACCGACCTGCTTCCACGCTTCGTAAAGCTTATAGATGAAGCGGGTTATGCGGGTGACGACACACTTTACGAAGACTTACTGAAGAAAGTATTGCCTCACCGGCATGATGTCGATCAGTGGTATCACGACGTGTATACACCACTCATTCAAGCGGTTTATAGCGACACTAAAGAAGAAGCGTCAAAATTACTAAAAATATTGCCAACAATGGTATCCAGCGTTCAAGCAGGCTCCGTGGCACGACACCCACCTTCAGGGAGAGGGCGGAACCTACGTCGGCTATTGGCCTTTGAGGCTGGCGCGATTGCCTTTCTATACGACATAGACGACAGCAAAATCGATCATATGGTTTATCCAAAAGCATTGGTCGAATACGCTAGAAACTATAAGGGTGATATTGGTTCCCAGATCAATCGTATTGTTGCTGGCGAGCCCTGCAGCAAAACGGGTTATTGGTTTACCCCAGCGCAAGTCAACTCAAGACGCCACTTCCAACAAGGTGAAATCATGCCAAGCTGCAGTGAATCAAAATGGGGAGATACTATTTGGTATTGGTCAGGTGAAGAATGATGGGTGTGACAGCTTGACCCTGTTTCAGCCAATCAACAATCGAATGGGCGAACAATCGCCCATTGCTTAGCCAAATAAATCCGCCCCCTTAATTCGCCTTTATGCCGAGCACGAAGTCAAAGCTTTCGTGAACAAACATAAAAAAATATTTAGCCAAAAAATATGGCTCGTTAGATTCACTTAAGCTGGAGGCATAAAACATGATTAAAAGACAGAAATTTTACAGCGAGAATCATTATAAAAATTTCTTGAGAGGACATCACGAAGCAATTGAGTTCTCCAAGACAAACACTTTCCAATCAGACTCGCCCGAAGGCGAAGCGACGATTCGCGCAAGATTTTTTCAACGCTTAGCACTTCGCAAGCTGACGGCTGCATATACCGTAGGAGAAGAGATATCCGCTCTCATCCCACTCCTTGAAGACCTAATTGACCAGTATGAAATCAGACAGGAAAAGCTGGCAGAGTCTGAAAAATCCCCTGGCATATCACCACTCTCGATAGACGACTGGCCACACGAATATGAAGAGTGCGTGCAGGTAATAGGCTTTTGCATTCTATTGCATCGCACAGACCTCCTTAAGCGATTCGTAAGATTAATCGACAATGCAGGGTATGCGGGTGATGAGTATCCGCTCCATGAACTCCACATTCCAAGCGGATAGCTGACGGCTGATGCTGTGCTCCCGATTTCCATCAGGAGCCCATCACCATGATGCGTCCCAATGCCAGCGTTGAAAAAGTGTACC
>NZ_SOPU01000027.1:0-88556 GCF_004402115.1 Pseudomonas sp. F01002
TTCCACGCTTCCTTCCCACACTCGGTCGCCCTCATGCAGTTGCGCTTCGCTTCATTCGCTGTGGCCAGCTCAAGAGAGGACTTTCACCTCTAGGATGGCGCCCATGCTGGGCGCACAAGTGCCTCGCCGTAAGGGCGAAACCGCCAGCCGCCGTTACCGCAGAAATGGATATGTACACCACCAACAGGAACATGGTCGGCCCAAAGGCCGCCAAGGACAAAAGAGCCCAACGGCCTCGCCCAAATCCAAAGAAGAATGTTAGCGTGCTTGGCATTCACCTGCGCCGAGAGCCCTCCTCCCATGAAAAAGACCGTCCTCGCCTTCAGCCGCGTCACTCCCGAAATGGTCGAACGCCTCAAGCAAGACTTCGACGTTATCGTGCCAAACCCGAAAAACGGCGACATCAACGCCCAATTCAACGAAGCCCTGCCCCACGCGCATGGCCTGATCGGCGTCGGTCGCAAACTCGGTCGCGCACAGTTGGAAAACGCCGCCAAACTGGAAGTCGTCTCCAGCGTCTCGGTCGGCTACGACAACTACGACGTCGCCTACTTCAACGAACGCGGGATCATGCTCACCAACACCCCCGACGTCCTCACCGAAAGCACCGCCGACCTGGCCTTCGCCCTGCTCATGAGCAGCGCCCGCCGCGTCGCCGAACTGGACGCCTGGACCAAGGCTGGCCAATGGCAAGCCACCGTCGGGGCGCCATTGTTCGGCTGCGATGTGCACGGCAAAACCCTGGGCATCGTCGGCATGGGCAACATCGGTGCGGCCATCGCCCGTCGCGGGCGTCTGGGCTTCAACATGCCGATCCTCTACAGCGGCAACAGCCGCAAGACCGAGCTGGAGCAAGAACTCGGCGCGCAGTTCCGCAGCCTTGATCAACTACTGGCCGAAGCCGATTTCGTCTGCCTGGTGGTGCCGCTCAGTGAAAAAACCAGACACCTGATCAGCCATCGCGAACTGGCGTTGATGAAGCCGAGCGCGATTCTGGTGAACATTGCCCGCGGCCCGGTGGTGGACGAACACGCCTTGATCGAAGCCCTGCAAAACAACCGGATTCGCGGCGCCGGGCTGGACGTTTACGAGAAAGAACCGCTGGCCGAGTCACCCCTGTTCCAACTGAAAAACGCGGTGACATTGCCGCACATCGGTTCGGCGACTCATGAAACCCGCGAAGCCATGGCCAACCGTGCCTTGGCTAACTTGCGCAGCGCCTTGCTGGGGGAGCGACCGCAAGATCTGGTGAACCCACAAGTCTGGAAAGTCTAACTAAAACGGGCAGGTGCTTAACCGCCTGCCCGTGACCTACACACCTTGCAATTCAGTTAACTGCTAAAAAAAAGATGCTCACTATAGACTCCCAACACTTAGTCTAACTTACGGACTTTAGTTATGGAGAGCACCTACCTTGAACCACCTTACGACCGACAAACTGATTAGATACAGCAAAGTAGTACTAATGGCCTATATAAGCTTCTTTGGCTTGATGGTGATGTACAGCAACTTTACCGACTACCCATCCAATTACGAATACGTCGGCCATATTCTCAGCATGGACACCACCCGAGAAAACCTGAACCTGAGCTACAGAGCAATCACTTCGCCGATGCTCCATCACCGCACCTATTGGTTCATCATCACTCTGGAAGTTGTTTACACGGCTTTCTGCTTGCTGGGTACTTACCATCTTTATCGAAACATCAATGCACCTGCCGCCGATTTTCACGAAGCGAAGAAGTTTGCGATCGTCGGATTATTGATTGGCCTTTTTGTCTATTACATCTGCCTGCAAGTGATCGGCACCGAATGGTTCAACATGGATGAATCTGCAATCTGGAACGCCAAGGATTGGGCCAGGCACATCGTGGACTTCATGTTTCCACTGCTGATTTACATCACGCTCAACATCGAACGCTGAAGTTTCAGCGCTCGATTAACCAAACCTTCACGCCAGTTTGCCGTTCCCTTGCACTATTGCCGCCCTGGGCTTACGAAACACCAGCACATTGCCCAGCATCACCAGTACCAAACCCATCAATGCGGGCGCGGTCCATTGGTAGCCTTCGGCAAACGCCGACACGTTCAGCGCCACGACGGGGAACAGTACGGTGCAATAGGCTGCGCGTTCCGGCCCCATCCGCCCGACCAATGTCAGGTAGGCAGTGAAACCGATCACCGACCCCGGAATCACCAGGTACAACAGCGAACCGATGTAGCGCGCATTCCATTCCATGTCGAACGGAATGCCTTTGACCAGGCACCACGCCGACAGCATGGCCGCGCCATAGGCCATGCCCCAGGCGTTGGTGGTTAGCGGTTTGAGCCCGGCTTTCTGTTGCAGGCTCGACAGCATGTTGCCCGCCGAGAAGCACAACGTCCCGAGCAACGCCAGGCCCAACCCGAGCAAGGTTTGCGGGCTCGCGGTGTGGCCCGCCACCTCAGGCCAGAACAATAGGCCAAGCCCGAACAAGCCCAGCGCACCGCCCATCAGCACATTGCGAGCGACTTTCTGACCGAAGAACACGCGTGCATTGAGTGCGTTCCACAACGTGGCGGTAGAAAACACCACCGCGACCAGACCACTGGGTATCCACTGGCTGGCAGTCAGAAAACACATGAAATTGATGCAGAACAGGCACAACCCCTGCGCCAGGCAGATCAGGTGCCCGCGACGGTTCATCACTTGCAGGCGGCGACTCAGCAGCAGCATCACGAACAGCACCAACGCTGCGAGGCCGAAGCGATAGACGATCGACACCGGAATCGCCACCACGCCCAGTTGCCATTTCAAGGCAATCCAGGTGGTGCCCCAGATCAGCACGGTCAGCAGATACAACGAAAGGTTCATGGCAAAGACTCCTGAATAGGCCTTCAGTGTCCTGCGCCAAGGCCTTTCGCACTTGCATAAACTTGCGCTTTTGTCGGGCCACAGGCTGGCAGCCGAACGGCTACGGAGTAGGATGCAAGGCGTTGGAGAGAACCGATCATGCCCGCACTGGAAACCCTGCAAGTCTTTCAAGCCCTTAACCGCTCGCCCAATGCTCGCCTGGAGCACAGCGCCGAGCTCGGTGACGGCATGGCTGCAGCCTTGTGGAGCAACCATCACGACGCCCAAGATTACGAAGCGCCGAGCCATCACACCTTGTCCTGCTACATCGCCGGCGGCACCGGGACCTTTCGCCGCGACCAGCCCGGCACCAAGGGCGGCCCCGACAAGCTGTGCATCCTGCCGGCCGAGCATCAATCGGGCTGGGTGATCAACGGCGATATTCGCCTGGCCCATGTGTATTTCAGCCCCGAACAATTTGCCCTCGGCTGCGTTACGTTGCTGGACCGCGAACCTCGCGAGCTGCAGTTGCGCGAAGCCACTTTTCTGGACGACCCGGCGCAAGCCCGGCGCTTTCGGCAAATGCTCACACTCAACTGGGACGAGCCCGGCGAACGCGTGCTCACCAGCAGCCTGGCCCATGAAATGCTCAGCCACGTATTGCTCGGCCAGGTCGGGATGCGTGAGGGGTTGCGGCTTAAAGGTGGATTGGCTGCGCATCAGCGACGGCAGTTGGTGGAGTTCATCGACAACCAATTGGCCGAGGCCATTAGCCTGGGACAATTGGCGGCGTTGTGCGCGCTGTCGGAGTATCACTTTGCGCGGATGTTTCGAGAGAGCTTTGGGTTGCCGCCGCATCAGTATGTGCTGTCGCGGCGACTGAGCCGGGCGCGGGAGTTGTTGCGTTCGACGTCGCAGCCGTTGGGGGATATTGCACTGGCGTGTGGGTTTGCCAGTGCGAGTCATTTCACCAATCGGTTTCGGCAGGCATTGGGCGGAACGCCTGGAGAGTATCGGCAGGCGTTTTTGCGGTAGGCCTGAGATTTTCGGTGTCTGGGATGCAGCCTTCGCGAGCAAGTCGAATCGTCGCACCGCCGCTCCCACATTTGATCGCATTCCCATGAGAGAACTCGGTCAAATGTGGGAGCGGGCTTGCTCGCGAAGAACGATGACGCGGTCTGCGATCAGAACTCCAACGTGCTGGACAACGAAATCTGCCGCGAATCCCCCATCGACACAAAGAACCGGCTCGCCGCCGAGGTGTAGTAGGTGCGGTCAAACAGGTTCTTCACGTTGAGCTGGAATTTGACCTTCTGCCCCTCGACTTTGGTGTCGTAAGTGGCGAATGCATCAGCCACGGTGTAGCTCGGCAAGTCGAAATCGTTCACGGCGTTACCCGCTCGCTCGCCGACATAACGCGCACCCGCGCCAACCCGCAACTGATCACCACCGACGATGGTGCCAAAGTCATAAACCGCCGACAGCGAGCCGCTATTCTTCGCTACGTTTTGCAGTTTTTTGCCTTTGTAGATCGGGTCTTCGGTGACTTCGGCATCGGTGTAGGCATAGCTGCCGATCATGCTCCAGCGATCACTCAGCTGACCGCTCAGGTCCACTTCCAGACCACGGGAACGCACTTCACCGGCGGCGCTGTAGATCGTCACGGGTCCTTCGGAGTTGGCCACCAGCACGTTGCGTTTCTTGATGTCGAACAGCGCGACGTTACCGGTGACGCGGCCCGGCATGTCGAGCTTGGCGCCGATTTCCCAGGACTTGGCTTCTTCCGGCGCGACGCTGCCGTCAAGCACGGTGCTGCTGCCGCTCAACGGCGCGATGGTCGAGTTGGGTTTGAATGACTCGGTGTAGCTGCCGTAGAACGACAGTTCATCGGTGTAGCGATACACCAGGCCGGCGCGAGGCACCCATTTCTGGCCGTTGCTGTCGGTGTTGGCCTGGAACGGTACACCTTTGCCGGCGTACTGGTCGTATTCCTGGAAGCGCGCACCAGCGACGAAAATCCATTGATCGGTCAGGTGAATCGAGTCCTGCAAAAACAACGACTCGCTGCGCAGTTCATCGGTCTGCGCACTGTCGGCCGGGCTGACCGTGGTGCCGGCGACTTCGCGGCCGTATACCGGGTTGACGTAGCTGAAGGTGCTCAGGCTTTTCTGACGGATCAGGTCTTCGCGGTAGATCTTGCGGTACTCGTCATCGACGCCGAACACCAGGTCGTGCTTCATTCCCGCGAGCTGGACATTGCCTTCAAGACTGGCGGTGGTGAAGCGGTCGGTGCTGATCGCGTTCTGAGTACCGTCCATGCTGCGAGTCAGGGTGCCTTTCTTGGTGTCGATGGCGGTGATGCGCACCTGGCTGGCGTCGTAGGATTCGCGGTTCCAGCTGTAGCCGAAGTGGGCTTTCCAGTTGTCGCTGAGCTCGTGATCGGCCTCGAAGTGATAGAGGTCCGAGCGGCCTTCCATGTTGTTGAACGGCTCGTCGAGACGACGCTCGCGAGAGATGTCCAGCGGATGATTGTCACGCGGGTCGATGATCGTGCCACGGTCGAACGGGGTCAGAAACTCGCGGTGTTCGTAGGCGAACAGCAGCTTGGTGCTTTCGCCGAACCAGGCCAGTGACGGTGCTACCAATGTCTCGCGGTGAGTGCCGAAGTTGCGCCAGTAATCTTCGTCTTCGTGGTCCAGGACCATGCGATAGGCCAACCCGGATTCGCCGAGCGCACCCGTGCTGTCGAGACCGCCACCGCTGCCGTTTTTGCCGTCGCCGTAAGTCGAACCGCGCAGGGTCAGGGCGTTGTACTGCTCAAGCTCGGGTTTCTTGCTGACCATGTTCACCACACCGCCCGGGTCTTGAATGCCATAAAGAAGCGAGGCCGGGCCCTTGAGCACTTCGACCCGGTCCACGGTCGCATTCATGCCTCGGCCCTGCACGAGCGGCATACCGTCGCGCATGATCGAGCCGTTGCGGTTGTCGCCGAAGCCGCGAGTCATCACCGAGTCCTGAGTGCTCGCCAGTGTGTTGCCTTGGGTAATGCCGCTGACGTTGGCCAGCGCGTCATCCAGATTGCGCGGCGCTTGATCACGAATGACCTGAGCCGGAACCACGTTGACGGTCTGGGGGATTTCCTGAAGCAAGGCCGATGAGCGCATCACCGAACTGGTGGGCGGTGGCTGATAGCTCATGGATTGATCGGCCACCGAGGTGATGGTCGTCGCGCCCAGGTTCAAGGCACCCTCGGTAGGCAACGGCTCCAGCACCCATGTGTGGCCGTCGGTACGGCGGAAGGTGAACCCCGAACCGCTGAGCAAACGCTGCATCGCCTGTTCGGCACTCATCTGCCCGCTGAGCGCTGGGGCGGTTAGACCGTACGGCGCCTCATCGGTGTAGACCACGCTGATGCCGGTGATCCGGCTGAAGTCGCTCAAGGCCTGGGGCAGCGGTTTGGCGGCCATCGCGAAGCTGAACTGCGCATTCTGTCGGGCACTGCCGGCCTCAGCCGCCACCGCCATACTCAACGGCAGCAATGCCAACGCCGAAAAGCTCAAGGCACACGTACCCAACCATTGTTTGACCGAACCCGATTTTGCCCTGGACTTCATTGCTCATGACCTGTGTAGAACCACAACGGAATGCGAATGACTCGCAGTTTCAGTCACTACACGAATGGGGCTTGGGTTTACCTCACCAAAATTTTGAAAATAATTTTATCGGGATTATGTATTGCTTGACTGGACGCCTTCGCGAGCAAGCCCGCACACACATTTAATTGCATTCCCTCTGAAGGAACTCGGTCGAATGTGGGAGCGGGCTTGCTCGCGAAAGGGCCGGTAGCCTTACCGCAAAATAATCAGATGCCCCAGAACCTTGTGTTGCTCAAACCCCAACACCCCTTGCAACGAA
Source organism: Pseudomonas sp. F01002 (assembly GCF_004402115.1). Lineage (NCBI taxonomy): Bacteria > Pseudomonadati > Pseudomonadota > Gammaproteobacteria > Pseudomonadales > Pseudomonadaceae > Pseudomonas > Pseudomonas sp. F01002. The sequence goes on from NZ_SOPU01000027.1 coordinate 6,749, forward strand.
CTCAGCACCGCCTGCGGATCCTTGCTCGGAAAGCTGCCGCTGATCCGCCGCGCCGCGAGTTCATCGTTGAGCAGCACAATCCGTCCCGGGTAATAACGCCCCAGGTCCTCCACCACATCAGCGAGCGTCGCCTTGTAGTAATTGAGCCATCCCTGACGCCACGCCAATTGCGCTTCGCTGTCTACCGCGTGGAGTGTTTCCGCCGAACCCTCGCCATAGGCCACTTGCTGGCCAGCGGTGAGGATTTGTTGCGCGGCGTGCTTGTCCGCCGTCACACCAACCCGCCCGGACAACACCGTGACCTGCGCGCCATGGGGTTGCAGGCGTACTTCGAATTGAGTCCCCAGCACCCGCGCCTGACCCTTTTCAGCGTCCACCACAAACGGCTCGCCGGTGTGGGTCACGCTGAAAAATCCGGCGCCGCGCCGCAGCTGAACGTGCCGCTCACCACGACTGAAATCCACCGCAATCGCGCTGTCAGCATCAAGCGTGACTTGCGACTGATCCGCCAGCGTGACGGTGCGAATTTCCCCCGGCGCCGACACATAGTCCGCGCCCAGATCATCGACCCAGCGCGACGGTTGCCAGCCAGCACCGAAGCCGATCATCAGCACCAGGCACGCCGCCATCGCCAACGCCCCCGACCAACGCCGAACGCTGGTACGGCGCGAGCGATTCATGGCGTTGAGGTAACCCTGCAAGGCAAACGCGTCTTCATCGGCCAACGTTCGGGCCGGTGTTTCGGTCAACTCCCACACCACTTGCGCCTGGGCGTAAGCCTCGGCATGGGCGGGGTCGGCCTGTAGCCAATGGCTGAAGGTGGCCTGATCGCCGCTGCTGGGCTGATCATGCAACAGACTCAGCCAGGCGAAGGCCGCCTGCTCCTGAGCAGGCGTCGGGGTGACGCGTTCGGTGTAGTTCACGGTGCTTTCCCTGGCATGCGCGGTTCGGGTTCCCGCAGGCTGGCCTTGCAAGCCTCGAGGGCGCGCATCATATGTTTTTCCACGGCGCTTTGGGACAAACCCATGGCCTTCGCGATCTCGGCGTATTTGCGCCCGTGAATACGGTTGAGCAAAAAAATCTGCCGCGTGCGCTCAGGCAGCGCGCGCAACGCCGCTTCGACGTGACGCAAGTCGTTGCCCGCCTCCAATGCCGCTTGCGGTTCGCTGCCGTGGCTGTCCGGTTGGTCCGGCATCCAACCCTCGTTGACCCGCACCCGCGTGCCTTCGCTGCGCAAATGGTCGATGGCGATGTTGCCGGCGCAGCGCAACAGGTAAGTGCTGAGCTCTTCGACCTGCACCAGCGGCCGGCGCCAGAAACGCAGGAACAAGTCCTGCACCAGGTCCGCGGCCGTCGCCCGACACCCGACTCGGCGGCTCACCAGCGCTTCCATTTGCGAACGCTGGGAAAGGAACACCTGCAGGAAATGCGCACGCGCACCGTGATGTTCATCGTCATGGGATTCCGGTGGACGGGTGATCATCAGGTCAGCCCTTTGCAAACACGGCTACGGGGCTGGCGAGCAGACTCAAACCGGCCAACACCAAGGCTAGGCGCGGGCGATACGGCATCAACAACACCAGCAGCAAAGCGCTGAGCATCAACACCGCAAACCACTCCACCAATCCAAGTCCCCAGCCCGTCGACGACACTGCGGCCCACAGCGATAACGCTATCAACAGCCAGCCACTGAGCTTCATCCCTTGGCGGCGACGGGCCGAGGGCTTGCGCCCCAAAAGTTCGGCGTGATGCCGATCCATCGATAAACAGAGCGCGGTGAAACCGCCGTAGCACAGCAACCAGGCCAAGAACATTCAGTGCGCCTCTTGCTCAAGCATTATCGATTCCGCCCGCGGCCGGGTGACGGTTCCAGCCTGCCCCGAGCGCTGCATTTTCCACGCAGCCCACGCGAAAAACAGACCACTGCCCAGGCACGTCAGATCGAAACCGGCCATGGCCCAATCGCCCTGAATCAGGGTGACGCCCAAGTGATAAGGCGTAGTCAGCGCGTTCAGCAGCGGCAGCGCACAGAACAGCAACGCCGCCAGCGCCAACTGTTCGACCCACGCTGCACGACCACGGCGGACCATGGCGTGCAACACACTCAAGCCCCAGACGATGAAGAAGCCGTTCACTTCCCAATCCGCCCGCCCGGCCATTGCGACCGGCAACAATCGATTGGCCCAGAAGAACGCCGCCACCGCGACCATCAACCCCGACATGCTGGCGATGTTCAGGACTTCCACCAGTCGCAACTCAAACGGCATCACACCGCTCTTTGCATGTTTGAGCTGACGCTTGCCGAGCCAGATCACCAGCCCGGTACCGATCATCGCAGTGCCCGCCAAACCACACATGAAGTACAGCCAGCGCAACACCGGACCGGCGAAATGGCCCATGTGCAAGCCATAGAAACTGCCGGCAATCGCCATGGGTAGTGCTTGCTTCGGCGTCGTGCTGAGTAGCTGCCCGGTCACGCCGTTGAATGTCAACGCGCTGCCAAAGTCGTGGACCACTCGGTCGGCGCCGTCACGCGCAAGAATGACCGAGGCATTCGCATCGCCCGGATTGTTGACCGTCAACCGTCCGGCCCGCCCGCCCGACCATTGCTCGCTGGCCCGTTCCAGCAGCGGTGCCAACGGTGCCAACTGACCCGGTGTACCGGCAAGTTCGGGGATACTGGAAGCAGGAAACACCTCATCGTAAAACGTATCGAAGTCACTGCCATAAGAGGCGACGATGCTCGCCGGCATCACCATCGACATGAAAATCACCAGGCTGCTGTAAGTGATCATCAAATGAAATGGCAACACCAGAACGCCCACCGCGTTGTGCCCGTCGAGCCAGGAGCGCTGGCCCTTGCGCGGTCGGAAGGTGAAGAAGTCCTTGAAGATTTTCTTGTGGGTGATGATCCCGCTGATCAGCGCGACGAACATCACCATCGCTGCGAGGGTCGACAGCCAGCGACCCCACGGATAGGGCATTTGCAACTGAAAGTGGAAGCGGTAAAAGAACTCGCCACCGCGTGTGTCCCGGCCCTGCACTTCTGCGCCTGTTTGCGGATCGAGGCGTTTTTCGGTGAATTGACCGCGCGTGCCGGGCCTGGCCGGTGCTTGCTGCCACCTCACCGACAGCCCGGGCTCGCGAGCATCCGGCAAATCGATAAGCCATCGCGAGGCACCCGCGGCGTGCTGCTCAAGGTAGTGCTGGGCCAGGGTCAAACTGGCTTCGGAGGACACTGCACGGGCGGGAATTTCCGGCTGCATCCAGTGGCTGATCTCATCCTTGAAATACGCGAGCGTGCCGGTCAGGAAAATCGCGAACAGCAGCCAGCCGAAGATCAACCCAGCCCAGGTGTGCAGCCAGGCCATGGCCTGTCGAAAGCCCTCTTTCATGAGAGGCCCATCCAGTACGTCAGCCCCGACACCGCCGCCAAAACCACGCTCGGCACGATCAATCCCAACCAGGCTTGCCACGCACTGCGACAGGCAAAGCACCAGAGTACGGCGACCAGATACACCAGAAACGAGGTCATCATCCCGGTGACCACCGCTTCGCCGCGAGCCATGGGCATCCACATCGTCAGGCTGACACTGGCCAATGCCGCAACGAGGTATCCCCCCAACACGGCGGCCAGCACTCGGGAAGTGACGGCCAGTCGGTAGGAAACGGGGAGCGCGGTGATTTTGCCTTTCATGTTTCGACCTTGAAACGGGTGAAGCCTCGTGAAGGTCACGGAGCCAACAAGGCCGTAATATTAATGATAAATATTCTCATATGCAAAATAGATCCGATGGGATCGTTGTTACGGCAGTCCAAATGATCGTTCCCACGCGCAGCACAAACAAGAACGGGCCTGCATAAGCAGGCCCGTTTTCAGTGGTGGAAAGGTAAAAGGTGAATCAGGCTTCAACCGTTTTGCGCAGCCTGTTCGTTCTCGAGAAATTCGTCTTCCAGCAGCGCATCGGCTGCGACTCTCTCGAACGGCACCACAGCGGCACGTGGTTTGCCCCGCAGTTTGCCGAACAGGTGTTCCAGCGCATGTTCAAGTTTTTCGGCCGCACCGTCGATCGCCAGTTCCAGGTTTGCGGCTTTATGGGTGACAGAAATCGGTTGGTGGCCTTTTGGCCGCGCTTCCAGCTGACAGCGCATGTCATGGGGACCGGGCTTGTCGCCGTTCTCGTCCCGCAGATGAACCTCGACGCGTGTCAGGTCCTCTTCATAACGTTCGAGCGTGCTCTCAATGGTAGTACGTACCCACTCCTCCAGTCGGATGCTGCTTTGAATATGGTTATCGCTGTTGACTTGGATTTGCATAGTTCATCCCTTATTTCAGCTAGCTCGCGAGAGGCACATCGGCTGGCCCTTGGGCGTCATCACCGTCACCTCTGACTTACACAATCGGTCTGCTCGCAGAACAATTCAACCCCTAAAAGAAGATAAATTTTCATACGCAAAAAAAGCCGGACAAGGAGCAAAAGCGCTGTTAAGGTCGGGAGTTGGGTCGCCTGACTCTTTTGTCACAATTGCTCACATCTGCCGCTCCGCCAGCGGGTGCAAGCTTCGAAATATCCCCGCCTCCTCCACAAGCCAGTCATGCACCGCACGCACGCCCGGATGGCTCAGCGCCCCCGGCGCATAGAGCAGCACATAACGCTTGTGATTGGGCACCGCCAGGCCAAACGGCACGATCAACGTCCCCCGATCCAGCTCATCATTGAGCAACGTTCGTCGCGCAATCGCCACGCCCATACCGGCAATCGCCGCTTCGATGGTCAGGTGATTGCGATTGAAGGTGTGCCCGCGCCGCACGTCCGCACCTTCGAAGCCGATAGCGTTGAGGTAGAACTCCCACTCTGCATACTCGTAACTGCCGCGCCAGGCGGTGATGTCGTGCAGCAGCGGAAAGTGCATCAGGTCCGCCGGGCCATGCAGCGGCGGCCGGCCGCGCAGCAGGCTTGGAGCACAGACGGGAAAAATCTGCTCGTCGAGCAAGGTTGTGGATAACAAACCGGGATAGCTGCCGTCATTCAGGTCAATGGCCAAATCGAAGTCGCCTTCGTGCAATGGCACGCTGCTGTCCTCGGCCACCAGCCGTAATTGAATGTCCGGGAATCGCTGCTGCAAACGCGGCAACCTTGGGGTCAACCACTTGCTCAGGAACGATGGGATCGAGCGCACTCGCAAAATCCCGCTGATCATTCCCGCGTCCAGTCGTCGCAATTCAGCATCGATGCTGCCGTAAGCCTCGTTGACCGTGATGGCCAGTCGCTGGCCCTCGGCGCTCAGTTCCACACCCCGAGCGCGGCGGCGGAAAAGTCGAAACCCAAGCCGTTCTTCCAGCTGCCGGATTTGCTGACTGACCGCACCCGGCGTGATGTGCAGTTCTTCGGCGCATCGAGTGAACGACAAGTGCCGCGCGGCACAGGAAAACACGTGCAGCCAGACGTAAGTCTGGGCGTGCAATTGGCGACTCATTGATTAGTCCTGCTAAAGGCTGTCTTAGGAAGTTTCGTTGGTCACGTAGGACCGAGGTAGGCAGTATCGCCGACATTGCGCTTGTCCTACAAAAATGGCAGCGATTTCTCTTCCATTGCTTGTATAGGCTTTAGCATGGCTATCAGTGTTTTCGATCTCTTCAAAGTCGGCATCGGCCCGTCCAGTTCCCATACCGTCGGCCCGATGCGCGCCGCCGCGACCTTCGCCCAAGCCCTGATTGACCAACAATTGCTGGCCGACGTACGGCGAGTAGAAATCCGACTTTATGGCTCGCTGTCGGCGACCGGCGTCGGTCACGCCACCGACCGCGCCTGCGTCATGGGCCTGATGGGCGAATGGCCGGACAGCATTGATCCCACGTCCATCGACAGTCGAATCCAGTCTCTGCGCGAAACTGGCGAACTGTCTCTGGCAGGCAAAACCACCATCGCCTTCAACTGGCAACGCGATCTCCTGCTGCTCGAGGAGAGCCTGCCCTACCACCCCAACGCCATGTCCCTGACAGCCTTTGGCGAAACCGGTGAGTTGTGGGAGCAAACGTACTACTCGATCGGTGGCGGATTCATCATCGAAGCGGCCGAAGCCGAGTCCGGCATCGCGCCAACCAGCGATGTGGTGCTGCCGTACGATTTTTCCAGCGCCGCCGAACTACTCAAGCTCTGCAACCTGCACGGTCTGCGCGTTTCCGAATTGATGATGGCCAATGAATTGGCCTGGCGCAGCGAAGCCGAAATCCGTCAGGGCCTACTGCACATCTGGTCGGTGATGCGCGAATGCGTCGAGCAAGGGCTGCGCCATGAAGGCATCCTGCCCGGCGGTCTGAATGTTCCCCGTCGCGCAGCGAAATTGCACCGCAGCCTGCTGGAAATCGGCAAGCCGAATGTCATCACCTCCACGCTGTCGGCCATGGAGTGGGTGAACCTGTTCGCCCTCGCCGTGAACGAAGAAAACGCAGCGGGCGGGCGCATGGTCACGGCGCCGACCAACGGCGCGGCGGGGATCATTCCGGCGGTGCTGCATTACTACATGAAATTCAACCCGGACGCGTCGGACGATGACGTCGTCGCGTTCTTTTTGGGCGCTGCTGCTGTAGGCATTCTCTGCAAGAAAAACGCCTCTATCTCCGGTGCTGAAGTCGGTTGCCAGGGCGAAGTCGGCTCGGCCTGCGCCATGGCAGCCGCCGGTCTGGCGGACGTGCTCGGCGCCACGCCGGAGCAACTGGAAAACGCCGCCGAAATCGGCCTGGAACACAACCTCGGCCTGACCTGCGACCCGGTCGGCGGCCTGGTGCAAGTGCCGTGTATCGAGCGCAATGCGATTGCTGCCGTGAAGGCAATCAACGCCACGCAAATGGCCCTTCGCGGCGACGGCAAACACTTCATTTCCCTGGACCGGGTCATCCGCACCATGCGCGACACCGGCGCCGACATGCATGACAAATACAAAGAGACTTCACGGGGCGGCCTGGCTGTTAGCTGGGTGGAGTGCTGAGGAGCATTCCGAAGCAGGTAGTTTGAAAACGTAGCGAGCGAAGGCAAGACAAGGCAAAAACAGGCAAGGACGCGGGGTTTACGGGTTGTAAATGAGCAGTCCGCGCCTGTTTTTAACGCAGTATTGCCTGCGTAGCAACGAAGTCGCCCAGCGCGCAGTAGTTTTCAAACTGCCTGCCTGACCGTCCGGAACACGTGAGCCCTAGCAAGAACAATAACGAGGCCAAACGATGACCGATGTACGTACACCTGCTGCCGATAACCCAGCTGTAGAACTCAAACGCGACACAGCAACAGCCACCAAAGGCTGGAGTAAACACGACACCACCTGGATGCTCGGTCTTTACGGCACCGCCATCGGTGCCGGCACGCTGTTCCTGCCGATCAACGCCGGCGTGGGCGGTTTCTGGCCGCTTCTGATCCTGGCAGTGCTGGCGTTTCCGATGACCTTTTTCGCCCACCGCGGCCTGACCCGCTTCGTGCTGTCCGGGCGTTCCGGGGACATCACCGAAGTCGTGGAAGAGCATTTCGGCATCGGTGCCGGCAAGCTGATCACGCTGCTGTATTTCTTTGCGATCTTCCCGATTCTGCTGGTGTACAGCGTGGCGCTGACCAATACCTTGAGCAGCTTCATGGAGCATCAGTTGCACATCGCCCCGCCACCGCGGGCGATTCTGTCGCTGGTACTGATCCTCGGTCTGATGGCCATCGTCCGTTGCGGTCAGGGTGTCATCGTCAAATGCATGAGCGTGCTGGTGTACCCGTTTGTCGCGGCGTTACTGTTGCTCGGCTTGAGCCTGATCCCGAACTGGAACGGCGCGTTCTTCGCCATCGCCAGCGAAGGCATGCCGATGCCGCTGTTCTTCAAGACGTTGTGGCTGGCGATCCCGGTGATGGTGTTTTCGTTCAACCATTCGCCGATCATCTCTGCCTTCTCCGTCGATCAGAAACAGCGTTACGGCGAACAGGCCGAACGCAAAAGCAGCGGCATCCTCGCCATCGCCCACGCGATGATGGTGGTGACGGTGATGTTCTTCTGCTTCAGCTGCGTGCTGGCCTTGTCCCCGGCTGATTTGGCGGCGGCAAAGGCGCAAAACATCTCGATCCTGTCGTACCTGGCCAACCACTTCCAGACGCCGGTCATCGCTTACGCTGCGCCGCTGATTGCGCTGGTGGCGATCACCAAATCCTTCCTCGGCCATTACATCGGCGCCAGCGAAGGCTTTCAGGGCCTGATCGTGAAAAGCCTGCGCGGCCGTGGCCGGGTGATGTCTGCCAGTTGGCTGAACCGCGTGACCGCGCTGTTCATGATCCTCAGCTGCTGGGCCGTGGCGACATTCAACCCGAGCATCCTCGGCATGATCGAAACCCTCGGCGGGCCAATCATCGCGTGCCTGCTGTTCCTGATGCCGATGTACGCCATCCGTCGCGTGCCGGCCTTGCGCCAGTATTCGGGTCAGGCCTCGAACGTGTTCGTAGTGTTGATCGGTTTGATTGCACTGTCTGCGATCATCTACTCATTCATGCCCTGAAACGGGCAGGCAAAAAGAAGGCGGGCTGTAGCAGCTGGCGAAGCCTGCGTTCGGCTGCGTAGCAGTCGTGAAACCTGAGTTTGCGGTCTTCCTGAAACACCGCATCGCCTGATTTCACGACTGCTTCGCAGCCGAACGCAGGCTTCGCCAGCTGCTACATGGATCGCGTTACAACGTGAATACTCGGCATTAGCCACAGAGCCCGCCTTCTTTTTTGCCGTATTCATTGTTCGACAGTTTTCCCGGCATGGCCCTTGCTAAGTCACCTGTGAGGCAAAAGGACTTTTGAAAACCTCAGCGAGCGACATGCCGGTGGTCTGGTGTTGCGAACTAATCCCGATCACGGCGGGTCAACAACTGCACGTTCAATCAGGCGGTAACGCATCATGGACAACCCTTTTCAGCTCATTACCGATGCTTTTGCACCGGATTATCAGATCAACCTGAGCATTCAGGGTCTGGATGGCAGCATCATGCTGACCCTGTCCAACAGCGGTCACGTGGTCGCCAAACGGATGATCAGCGCCGAACAACGCAATGACCCCCAGCGCCTCAAACGCCTGGTGCAAAGCATTCAATTCGGCATTGCCATCGAACAGGGCCACAGCGCCGTGGCCATCCTCGAAGCCATGACCGACGGCGACAATCACAACCTGCCGCCGCCACGCGTCAAGGGCCACAGCCGGCCAGCCATGAGGCTTTAAAGCTCGCCCTTCTCGACTTCGGGATGCTCACCGGAACCCGCACCGATCTTGCGCTGCGGGTGTTCGATCTTCACCGAAGGGAATTGCGACGAGGCGTAACGCACCACCAGAATCGAGAACGCCAGCAGCAGAATCCCGCCGCACAGGTAGATGATGCCGATATCCGGCGGGTTGTGGTGCGAAACGTTGGAGATCAGCAGCCGCGTCAACGCGGTGATCGCCACGTAGATCAGGAAGCGCACCGGCATGTGGTTGGTCTTGAAATAAATCCCGACCATCGCCCCCAGTTCCAGGTAGATGAACAGCAGCAAGATGTCATCAATCTTGATGTGCCCCGCCTCGATCATCTGCAAAAACTCCATCACCGCCGCCCACGCGGTCACAGCACCGATGGCGAACAACGCCAGGTAGTGGAAGGTCTCGACGAACAGGTTGCCCAGCGACTCGGCCAGTTGATGCACGTTCTGCCGCAGGTTCTCGGCCCAGTTGATTTTCACGATGATTCTTCCTTAGCTCGGTTCGAGCGGATGATGCGGGTTTGACGTGACGGTTGTTCTGCATGCAGAAAAAAGGCCAGAGGCTGTTGGGTGAGATGGCGATAGGCTGCCATTGGACACTTTTGTGGAGAGTTCGAGGGCCTCATCGCGAGCAAGCTCGGCTCCCACAGGTCTTGCGCAGACCACCTGATTTCGGTCTACATTAAAAAGCCACTACCCAAAGCGCAGGGATTCGCTTATCCTTTTCGCTGTATATAAATACAGTGGTCGAATAAGACAACTTAATGTGAAGGCATGTGAGGTGGTGAATGGCCGTCGAAGTGGTATACCGCAGCAGCCGAGATCTGGAGCGCTTGTTCATGGATAAAGCCGAAGCTGACCGTCATGACAAAATGCTCGAACTGGCCGAGTTGCTGGCCGAAGTGTTGCAAAAAGCCGTTCCGTCCCTGACCGAACAGCAAGTGGAAGAAGCCGGGATCTACATGGCGAAGAACCGCGATGTGTTCGCCAAGGCGTTCAAGAGTCAGCCGGACGCGTTGTCCGAATTGCTCAATGCGCCTGCTGAAGTCGTTGAAAAGGCCGCCCCTGTTGAGGCGCCTGCACCTGTTGAAGTCGCTGAGCCGACCAAGCCAGCTAAAGCCCCCAAGGCTGCCAAGTAAGCAACGCCCGAATTGAATAGGCCCTGAGTCAAATGACTCAGGGCCTTTTTCATGCCTGCGAAAAAATCAGGCTTCAGGTTGTTCCAGTGCTTCGACCAGCGCCTTGAAGAAACGCGCCGCCTCACCGCCCGTCACCACGCGATGATCGAAGGTCAGGGACAGCGGCAGGACCGGATGCACCACCACCGCGCCATCGACCGCCACCGGTTCGTCGCGGATCGCACCAGCGGCGAGGATTGCCACTTGCGGCGGTACCACCACCGGGTTGGCGTAGCGGCCGAACAAGGTACCGAAATTCGACAACGTCAGGGTCGCCCCCATCATTTCCTTGGGCGGAATCGATCGCGCCTGCACGTCGGCCCTTAATCGCATGACGCCTTCCTTCAACTCAGCCGGGGTGCGGTGACCGACATCGCGCAGCACTGGCACGAACAAGCCGTCCGGGGTGTCCACGGCGATGCCCAGATCGAGCCGCTCGTGTTGTTTGAGCGACAGGCTTTTGCCGTCGAAGGCACTGTTGAGCACCGGTTCCACGGCGCACGCGGCCGCCATCGCCTTGGCCAGGCGAATCAGCGGTTCGCGGGCCTGACCCCAGCGATGCAGGTCGGCGTCACCGAAAATCGTCACCGGCACGACTTCGGCGTGAGACCGGGCCATGTTCAGCGCCATGCTGCGCCGCACACCGCGCAACCGTTCGCCGCCGAAGCGATCCAGTTCAGTTTGAGCCGCGTTTTCCACATCCGTGCGGGTGATCAGCCCCCCGTGGCCGGAGCCCGTCAACCCGCTCAACTCCACGCCGAGTTGCCGAGCCAATTGCCGCACGGCCGGCGCAGCGCGAGTCGCCAGGTGCTCTCGGGTCGAAGGGGCCGCCCCGATGAAAAACGAGTCCTCCTGACTGCTGCCGCCACCTTCGAGTCGCCCCACTACGGTGCCCGCATCGGCTTCGCCTTCGTAGCCGAGCAAGGGTTCACCGACGTGAATGATGTCGCCCTCGCCGCCGTAGAGTTTTGCCACCACGCCGTCGTACGGCGCGGGAATTTCCACCAAGGCTTTGGCGGTTTCCACCGACACCAGCGGTTGATCGGCCTTGACCGTATCGCCGACTGCGACGTGCCAGCGGACGATTTCCGCCTCCTGCAAACCCTCGCCCAGATCCGGCAGTTTGAAATATTTCATCGCGGCCTCCTTGGGTTCAGGAAAAGTGAAGTACGTTGTCGCAGGCCTGAAGAATGTCTTCGACGTTGGGCATGTACAGCGACTCCAGTCGATACAGCGGCGGCGGGATATCCGGCGCGGTAACCCGCTGAATCGGTGCCTGCAATTCCAGCAACGCCCGCTCGTAGAGGCTCGCGGCGACTTCCGCACCGACGCCACAAGAGCGAGGTGCCTCGTGGACGATCACGCAACGACCGGTCTTGCGCACCGAGGCTTCCATCGTGTCGAGGTCCAGCGGCTTGATACTCGCGACATCGATCACTTCCGCCGAGACGCCCCGCTCGGCCAATGCGGTGGCGGCTTGCAGGGTTTCCATCACACTGGCACCCCAACTGATCAGCGTGATGTCGCTGCCTTCGCGCAGGGTGAAACAGCTGTCCAGCGGCAGGCGTTTACCGTCATCCACCAGCGCTTGCGGGTTCATGCGATAGAGCCGGGTCGGTTCGAGAAACACCACCGGGTCCGGGTCATCAATGGCCGCCAGCAACAAGCCATAGGCCCGTGCCGGCGATGACGGAATCACCACCCGCAGACCTGGAATGTGCGCGAACAATGCTTCAGTGCTTTCGCTGTGATGTTCCGGCGCGCGAATCCCTGCGCCCATCGGCGTGCGCATCACCATCGGGCACGTGATCCGCCCGCGCGTGCGATTGCGCATGCGGCTGGCGTGGGACACCAGGTGCTCCATGGCCGCGTAGATGAAACCCATGAACTGAATTTCCACCACCGGTTTCAAGCCCTGAGCGGCCATGCCGACCACCAGACCGCCGAGCATGGTTTCGGCCAGCGGCGAGTCGATGACTCGCTTGAAGCCAAAGCTGTCGCGCAGCCCTTGGGTGGCGCGGAACACGCCGCCATTCACCCCGACGTCCTCACCGAGGACGATGACGTTCTCGTCTTCTCTCATGGCCCGATGCAGCGCGAGGTTCACCGCTTCCAGCAACGTGACTTTGCCGTTACTCATGGCTCGGATCTCCCGCGCGGCGCGCGGCCCGTTCGAGCAACTCTTCACGCTGCCCGGCGAGGGACGCCGGCCATTGGGCGTAGACATGATCCATGACCGATTCGGGCGCCTGAGTACCCGCTGCCTCGAAGTTATCCACAGCGCGCTGCACCAAGCCCTGGCATTCACTGATCAGCGCCTGTTCGCGGCCTTCGTCCCACACGCCCTGGTCGACCATGAAACGTTGCAGGCGTTTGACCGGCTCTTCGAGCCAGGCCTGTTTGACCTCGTCCGCCGGCCGGTAGCGTGTGGCATCGTCAGCGGTTGTGTGGTCGCCGAGGCGATAGCTCAGGCATTCCAGCAACACCGGCCCTTTACCGTGACGCGCCCTTTCGAGGGCCACTTGTACTCGGTCGTAAACCGCGAGCAGGTCATTGCCGTCGACCTGCTCACCGTGGAACCCGGCACCGATGGCTTTCTGTGCCAGCGTCGGGGCGCCGCACTGAATTCGCCGTGGCACCGAGATCGCCCATTGGTTGTTATTGACCACGAACACCACCGGCAACTGCCAGGCACCGGCGACGTTGAGGGCTTCGAGGAAATCGCCCTTGCTGGTGGCGCCGTCGCCGCAGGTGGTGACGGCGACCCGATGTTCACCGCGGATTTTGAATGCACTGGCAACGCCGCAGGCATGCAGGGCCTGGGTGGCAATCGGCACACAGATCGGAAAGTCCTGGGCCGCCGCCGGTTCGGCAAAGTCGCTGCCGCGCTCGTCACCGCCCCAGTACAGGAGGATTTCTTCCATTCGCACCCCACGCATCAACTGCACGGCGGTGTCACGGTAATACGGAATCAGCACGTCTTCGGCGTGCATCACGCTGCCGACGGCGACGCCAATGGCTTCCTGGCCCAACGTCGGCGCATAAGTGCCGATGCGCCCCGTGCGTTGCAGGGCGACGGCTTTCTGATCGAAAAGGCGGGTCAGGACCATCTGCCGATAAAGGCGCGTCAGCAAATTGAAATCGTCGGCCCAGGCAGGAAGTTCGCCGAGCAATTGGCCGTCAGGGGATAAAAATCGGGTGTAAGGCAGCTCAACCTTGTGAGGCATCAAAGGGGCTCCTGGCACGCCGCGTCAGCGTGCGTCAGTCAAGCCTGACGCTTGTGGCGCCAGGCCTTGGGGGCAAGTCTGCCGGATAGGCCCTCACTCCTTCATCGGTTCAACCTCATCGATACAGCACTTTCTCCGCCAACTCGTCAGCCACTCGGGCCGGCGAGCGTTTTTCCGCCTGGGCATGGGCGAAGACTTCGGTCAGCCGGGAGCTGATTTTCGACAGGTGTGCGGTGATGGTCGTGAGCTCTTCGCCGCGGTGCTTGAGCGAAACGTAGATCAGCCCGCCGGAATTGATCACATAGTCCGGCGCATACAGAATGCCCCGCCGCTCCAGTTGATCGGCGACTTCCAGATGGGTCAGTTGGTTGTTCGCCGAACCGGCCACCGCCGCGCAGCGCAATTGCGTCACGCTGTGGCTGTTGAGCACGCCACCGAGGCCGCAGGGCGCGAGAATGTCGCAAGGGGTGCTGAGCAGCGCCTCGTTGGCGATCGGGTGAGCGCCGAGTTGTTCCATCGCCAATTGCACTTTGCCGTGATCGATGTCACTGACCAGCAGCTCGGCACCGGCGGCGTGCAGTTGTTCGGCGAGGGCAAAACCAACGTTGCCGAGCCCTTGAATCGCCACTCGCAGGCCTTCGAGGTTATCGCTGCCCAGCCGGGCCATGGCGGTGGCACGAATACCGGTGAACACGCCCATCGCCGCGTGCGGTGCTGGGTCGCCCGCCGAGGTGGTGCTGGTGACGTGCTGGGTCTGTTGGGCGATGCAATCCATGTCCGCCACGGAGGTGCCACTATCGATCGCAGTGATGTAGCGGCCGTCGAGCTGATTGATGCAACGCCCGAAGGCTTCGAATAGCGCGGCGCGGTTTTCCACATGGACCGGGCGAACAATCACCGCCACGCCGCCGCCCTGAGCCAGGCCGGCCAGCGCCGCCTTGTAACTCATGCCTTGGGCGAGGCGCACCGCATCCTCGACGGCGGACTCGTCGCTGGGATAGGCAAGGTAACGACACCCGCCGAGGGCAGGCCCCAGACGGCTGTTATGAATGGCAATGACCGCCTTCAACCCGGTGACCGAGTCGACGCTCAGATGCAGGGATTCAAGGCGAGTGCTTTGCATGAGAGCGAACATCGTAGGGCTCCCGAATCACTTCTTGTAGTCGCCAGTATAGGCTTGCGCCCGAAAATTGCAGAAGCGCACCGGAATAAGCGACGCCGCCATGCAGACTTTCGGACATAACCTGCAACCGCCTCTGTGCGGCACTGGACGAATGGCGGAGACGGGGCTAAAACGAGGCATTACCCGGAGATTTTGATGACCCCCCGCCAACGTTTCTTCGACTGCCTGCAACGTTCACCGCCTGCGCTGTTCGAGGCGGCGCTGTGGATTGCCGCCGAACACGACACTGAGGTAAATCCCGAGGCGGTGCTGAACGATTTCAAGGACCTGCAACAACGGGTCAGTTATGGCTTGCCGATGTTGCCGGTCAGCGAGTTGGCCCAGCCGTTGTTACGGCGTATGAATGACCTGGGATTCGCTCAGGACGACTCCACGCCATTGCGTCCGCAAGTCGCGCTGGTCAATAAAGTGCTGGAACGCAGGCGCGGGCAGCCGCTGAGTCTGGGGTTGATTGCTCTGGAACTGGCCAAAGGGCTGGAAATCCCCATGGTTGGAGTCAACTTCCCCGGGCATTTCCTGCTGCGGGTACCGGGCGCCGATCACCTGCTCGACCCATGCGGCGGGCGTCGGTTGTACCCCAACGATTGCCGGGAATTGCTGCAACGCCAGTACGGCCCGAACATGCAGCTCAGCGCCGAGCATTTGCTCACCGCCGAACCGGTGCAAATGCTGCAGCGGCTGTCGCGCAATCTGCGTCAGTTACACCTTTCTAACGATGACTACATCGGCGCCCTGATCGACGCCGAACGTGTGCTGGAACTGGGCAACGCCAGTGCCTCCGACTACCTGGCCCGGGCCAGCCTCTATCAACGGCTGGATTGCCCGAACGCCGAACGCTTTGACCTGGAGCATGCCCTGCTGCTCAGTGACGACCCGATCCAGCGGATTCGCCTGACTGAGCGATTAGGGCACCTGCCGCCAAACTCCATCGTCCATTAAAAGCAAAAGATCGCAGCCTCGCTTCACTCGACAGCTCCTACAGGGGGTCGCGATTTCCTGTAGGAGCTGTCGAGTGAAACGAGGCTGCGATCTTTTGATCTGATGTTTTTAAGGGGTGTCTGGCTGGTTCGCCGGATGCGCCTTGATGAACGCCGGGTGCATGGTCGCCAACGCCGCCACTCGACGAATCCGCGGATACGCCTCAAGTGAAATGTTGAAGCGCTCGGCCGCGTACAGCTGCGGGATCAGGTAAACATCCGCCAGCCCAGGCGTCGGACCAAAGCAATAACCCTCATCGCCGATCAACTGCTCCACCGTCGCCAATCCTTGGCTGATCCAGTGCCCGATCCACTCCACCACTTGCGGTTCATCGTGCCCCAACTGCCGAAGTTTATTGAGCACGCTGACGTTGTGCAGCGGATGCACGTCGCAACCAATCACTGCCGCCACACCACGCTCATGGGCGCGAGCGGCGAGGTCTTTGGAGAGCAGCGGCACCTGTGGATAACGTTCCTCCAGGTATTCAATGATCGCCGGCGACTGGATCAACAGCTCACCTTTGTCAGTGCGCAAGGCCGGCACTCGGCCTTGCGGATTAATGCTCAGATACGGCGGCTGTCGATGTTCGCCACCTGGCGGCGCGATCAGATTGATCGGCAGCGCCTGGTAATCCAGCCCCTTGAGCGCCAACGCAATGCGTACCCGAAAGGACGAAGTCGAACGATAGTAGGTATAGAGTTCCATGACCCGATCCTCTTAGCGCGCCGGCAGCACTTTGCCGCGGCATTCACCGAAACCGATGGAGGCAAAACCCTCGCGGTTGCAACGGGCGCGCAGGATGATTTCGTCGCCATCTTCAAGGAACTTACGCACCTCGCCGGACGCGAGTTCGATCGGCTTTTTACCGCCCTCGGTGATTTCCAGCAGGCTACCGAACTGACCGTTTTCCGGCCCCGACAAGGTGCCCGAACCGAACAGGTCACCGGCCTGCAACTGGCAGCCGTTGACGCTGTGGTGCGCGACCATTTGCGCCACGGTCCAGTACATGTGTTGGGTGTTGCTCAGGGTCAGGCGATGAGCCGGCAGTTTTTGCTCGCGCAGGCCTTCGGTGAGCAGCAGCACTTCCAGCTCGATATCGAACGCGCCCGCGGCTTGATCGCGCTTGTCGAACAGGTACGGCAGCGGCTGCGGATCGCCTTCCGGACGTGCCGGTTGAGCACGACGGAACGGTTCCAGCGCTTCGGCGGTAACGACCCAAGGCGAGATGCTGGTGATGAAACTCTTGGACAGGAACGGCCCCAGCGGCTGGTATTCCCAAGCCTGAATGTCTCGCGCCGACCAGTCGTTGAGCAGGCAGAAACCGGCGATGTGATCGGCGGCGTCACCGATGGCGATCGAGTCGCCCATCTCGTTGCCCTGACCGATCCAGATGCCCAGCTCCAGCTCATAATCCAGACGTGCACATGGACCAAACGTCGGCTCGGTCTGGCCGGCTGGCAGCGTCTGGCCTTTCGGACGGCGAACGTCGGTGCCGGACGGGCGAATGGTCGAGGCGCGGCCGTGGTAGCCGATCGGCACGTACTTGTAGTTCGGCAGCAATGGGTTGTCCGGACGGAACAGTTTGCCGACGTTCTGCGCGTGCTCGATGCCGACGTAGAAGTCGGTGTAGTCGTTGATTTTCGCAGGCAGGTGCATCTCGCAACTCGCCGCCAGTGGCAGCAATTTTGCACCTTGGGCTTCGATCTTGCCGTGCAGGGTGCTGCCTTCTTTGAACAGTTCCAGCAGGCGTTCGCGCAGGGCAACGCGAGCTTCACGACCCAGTTCGAAGAACGCGTTCAGCTGACCGCCACGGGTGGCTTCGACTGCAGTTTTTGCGACGCCATCGAACAGGCCGGCGTCCAGTGCAGCTTCCAGATCAAAGATATGTTCGCCAATGGCCACGCCACTGCGCGGTGCCGAACCCTTCACGCTGAACACGCCCAGCGGCAGGTTCTGCAGAGGGAAATCAGCATGGCCGTTGGCGGAGGCAACCCAGCTACGAGTGATGGAAGTCTGAGTCATGGGTTATCTCCGGGTCGGGTCGAAAGTGGCGGGCAGCGTGGCCCAGCAGGCATCGTAGTTGTTTTGCAGTTGCGGGCAATCCAGCGCGAAACGGCTCGGGCGCAGCACCTGGCTGGTCTCGAACATGAAGGCCATGGTGTTGTCGATTTTCGCTGGCGCGAGTTCGGCGTTGATCGCCTTGGTGCAGGTTTCGCCGTCCGGGCCGTGGGCGCTCATGCAACTGTGCAAGGACGCGCCGCCGGGCACGAAACCTTCGGCCTTGGCGTCGTACTCGCCCTTGATCAGGCCCATGAATTCGTTCATCAGGTTGCGGTGGAACCATGGTGGACGGAAGGTTTTCTCGGCGACCATCCAGCGTGGCGGGAAGATCACGAAGTCGAGATTGGCCAGACCGTGGACGCTGGTCGGCGACGTCAGGACAGTGAAGATAGATGGATCCGGGTGATCGAAGCTGACCGTGCCGATGGTATTGAAACGGCGCAGGTCATATTTGTACGGCACGTTATTGCCGTGCCAGGCGACCACGTTCAGCGGCGAATGATCGAGTTCGCAGCCCCACAATTGGCCAAGGAATTTCTGCACCAGCGTGGTCGGTTGCTTGAGGTTTTCGTAATGCGCGACCGGGGTCAGGAAGTCCCGCGCGTTGGCCAAACCGTTGCTGCCAATAGGCCCCAGGTCGGGCAGGCGCAGCGGCGCGCCGTGGTTCTCGGCAATGTAGCCGCGAGCTTGCGGGTCGAGCAGTTCGACGCGAAATTTCAGACCGCGCGGCAGCACGGCGATTTCCAGCGGTTCCAGTTCCAGCACGCCCAATTCGGTCGCAATACGCAAGCGTCCCAGCTCAGGGACCAGCAACAGTTCGCCGTCGGCGTTGAAAAACACGCGCTCCATGGAGCGGTTGGCGCGGTAGCTATAAATGCTGATCCCGGCCGGTTTTTCCGCGCCCGAGTTGGCGGCCATGCTCACCAGCCCGTCGATAAAATCGGTTGGCTCGGCCGGGATGTCCAACGGATTCCAGCGCAGACGGTTGGGGGTCACTTCACCCAACGCGCCGCCGGCCAGTTGCCGATCCAGTTTGACGAACGCCGGGTGATTGGCCGACGGCTGAATCCGGTACATCCAAGTGCGCCGCGCCTCGCTGCGGGCCATGGTGAACGCGGTACCAGAGAACAGTTCGGTGTAGAGACCGTACGGGGCTTTTTGCGGGGAATTCTGGCCGACGGGCAGTGCGTCGGGCAACGCTTCGCTGCTGAATTCGTTGCCGAAGCCGGACTGATAAGCCAGCGCGGGCGCCGTTGAATCGAGGTTCATGGAGCCTCCTGAACAGGGAGTAGGCAATGGCCTGTCGCTCCGTTTGAGAGGTCTCGGCACGCCCGGGTTGTTTTTATCGTAATTCGATTACGCTTAACGTAATTTGATTGGTATTGACCGTCAAGCTATAAAGACGCCCATTCGTCCCGGGATCAGACCGCCTCCATGGAAACGCCGCGCAGCAACGATAAACAGAAAGTCCGCTCGGCCGAGGTCGGCACCGACATCCTCAAGGCCCTGGCCGAGTTGTCGCCATCCACCTCGTTGTCACGCCTGGCCGAACACGTGCAGATGCCGGCAAGCAAGGTTCACCGCTATTTGCAGGCGCTGATTGCCAGCGGTTTTGCTGAACAGAATGCTGCCACCAACCATTACGGCCTGGGCCGCGAAGCCTTGCGCGTCGGTCTCGCCGCACTCAACAGTATGGACGTGCTGAAAGTCGGCGCCTTGCCCCTGGCCGAATTGCGCGATGAGTTGAACGAGACCTGCTTCCTGGCGGTGTGGGGCAACCAGGGCGCGACCGTGGTGCATATCGAACCGGCGGTCCGCGCGGTGACGGTGGTGACTCAGTTGGGTTCGGTGTTGCCGTTGCTCAGTTCGTCCACTGGCCTGGTGTTCAGCGCCTTTCTGCCACATCGGGAAACCGATGAATTGCGCGAACGGGAGATCGCCGTCGCCGACCACCTGCTGGCGGATGAAAAGACCTACGCCATCTTGTGCGAACAGATCCGCGAACGCGGTCTGCATCATGTGCATGGCTTGCTGATGCCGGGGGTCGATGCTTTGTCGGCGCCGGTGTTCAACGCCATCGGGAATGTTGCGGCGGTGATGACTATTGTTGGCCCGGCATCGTTGTTCCACGCCGACGAAAACGGCCCGGCGGCGCAGCGATTGCTGGCGGCGACGCGGGCCGTTAGTTGGCGGATGGGGTATGAGACATCGCCCATCCATTGTTGAAATGCAGTTCTAGTTCGACGCCTGGACTTTTCCAGGCCTATTGATCACTGCATTAACCTATCAATCGAGTCGTGCTCTGCACGTCGTATTGTGGAACGGCGACTGCCGTTATATAGCTGATGCCTACCGGGACCCCGGTTACAGTCGAGACAAGGTCGGTAATATCCTTGATTCTGGACAGTAGGCCAACTGCATTAACAGGTGCTCCTACCGAAGCGACAGTACCGATATATAGAGTAATAGCCCCTCTCCAGGCAGTGGCAAAATGGGCATTGGCCGCCTTGTCATTCCCCTCGCTGGAAGCAACTATTCCCAGGACGACTGAGTGAGTGATTCGGAGCATGCTCACCACAATGCCAACTGGCGGAATTAACAACGACACCACATCGAGTGCCAAATCAATCAGGATTTTTGCTTCCTGCCATATCGCTTCGGCCGGGCTTGTCGTCTGATAATCCACATCGGCAATAAAGCGTCCAATCATGGACCAGTATTCCTGCTTGAAAGCCAACACCGGATAGCTATTCTCCAGCACAGGCGTAGACGAGATCGGACCGCTCCAATGACTGTAACGGCTTATTTTGTTTTCTATGACATTTCTATGTTCCAGACGCGCCAATTTCAAAATATGCTGGCCATAACGCCAGCTCTTCAATCGAGCGGCTAACGCTTCGACAGGAAAGAAGTCTTTGCCATCGGGCGTATCAGGTATATAGATAATTAATTCTTCACGACCATTAACCCTGCGACCAAAGACATAGGCGCCCTCCAGTTTGCGACCTTCAAGCGTAAATTCGTAAACCCCAATACCCGGCTTACCACCTGCGATAATGTAACTCTCACGAGGGATGTCTCGATCAAAACCGTCAATCAACCCCTTTAACCAGTTGAACTGTTCCTGCGACATCTCACCTTTCATTTTCTGCGTGAGTGCCGACCGAAGCATTTCATTTTGTT
The DNA here is from genome assembly GCF_004402115.1 of Pseudomonas sp. F01002. Taxonomy (NCBI): domain Bacteria; kingdom Pseudomonadati; phylum Pseudomonadota; class Gammaproteobacteria; order Pseudomonadales; family Pseudomonadaceae; genus Pseudomonas; species Pseudomonas sp. F01002. The sequence continues at coordinate 27,801 of NZ_SOPU01000027.1, forward strand.
TTAACTTTCGATAAAGGCTCACCTTCAAATCTACGTCAGGGGCGCTCAGGAATTTGGCCCGAAGATACTCAATGTATTTTTCACCTGGCATCAGATCAATGAGGGCATTAATTACTTTTGCATTCAGCGCCGCAATGGGTTGATTGGAAAAAGTCCAGAACGATGCACTCCTCAACTGTTCCTTGAGATCGAGAAATCTTCCGCCAAAAGGATTGATACCGAAGAAAAACTTTTCAAAGATCGAGATATCACTGCGCCACAACTGCCACTGGATGAACAAGTTGGTCAAACTGATTTTCGAATCAGCGTGAAACTTCACCCACACCTCATCAGGATCAATTTCCGGATGAGATCCGGAGCGACTCAGGTACTCGTTCAGCGTCTTCATCACCAGGCTTCGAGCGAATTTATGGAATGACTCAATATCAAGCTTGTCTTTGGAAATCTGATAAATTGACTTGAAGTCTGCATTTAAGCGATTCAACAGAAGCTGATCTGCCACATTCGAGTTCCTGTACCACCGCGGCGTAGCGACTTCCACCTCGTCCGCCTCCCAGCTGATTATATTCTGGACACTCCCTTTTAATAGACCATCTTCGATCCACTGTGTCAGTTGGATCGAGGACCACCACCACTCTTGTAACATCAAGCTCGGCTTTTCTACGTGATAATTTTCTTCCAACTCTTCCCTTTCACTTGAATATCCCTTCCCCCTCAAATAGGCCTGCCCTTCTTTGTCAAAAGCCCAAAGACCAATTTGCTGTTGTAAGCTTTTCAGATCAGGAAACTGAAACCACTCCTGCCCCGTCGGAAAACCCGGCGCATAAAGTACATGAGTGCTTCTATTGACATCGGCACTTTTCCTCCGATACACCATCAAATCTTTCATCGGCTTGAATCTGGCCCCTAGCGCAATCCCAGTTATCTCTATCGACGGATCGCCGAAGTTGTAACGCTGCACTATGTCCTGAGCGACCGAGGTAACGTGGTTTTGCAAGATGGCGCCAAACATTGTCAAGGCGGTCTTTCGCCCCAAGCGCTCTCGCATCGATTCGACGACGTGATCCTGTGAATAAACCCGTTGTCTCGCCATGTTATACGCCACACGAAGGTTTAACGACTGAATCGCTCGCACAATATTAGAAGGACTTAACTTTGGATTGTTATAGAACTCCTCTACAACCACCACATACTGTCCCTCTTGATCATGAGCACCGTACATGAAAGCCTGAGTCAGCGTTTTTCGCTCACTGTGCTCTACTTTTTTTCCGTCCGCTAATTTAACAGTATGCCGAACAGTCACAAAGATGGTGTCTGGATCAATACGTTCATCTGTACCTGGCGAAATGAAATCTCCTACAACTCCGTGAACATAGTTTTTAAACGTTGAAGCACCTTTAGTCGCTTCATGAAGCTTCACCTCGCTTTCAAGCAATCTCTGCTCAAGGGACGCATAAAGTTCTTGATTAGTTTCATAACTCTCCTTCAACCATCCTGGCCGGGCATTTCTCGAAATCAACTTAATGAAAACGGCGGCACGACCTTTGGCATCCTTGGTCATCTCTTCCAGATGCAGCATTGAGCCAATTTCCTGCACCGTTTTTTCGTTATCCGAACGCGAGCCGTTCATTTCCCGTAGCTGACCAACGATATTGGCCATTTGCTTCTTCAGCGCGGCATTGATGCCAGCCGAAAATACATCTTCATCAATTCTCGAATAACGAATATCAGGACTATTGCTGACCTGATCTACGTCATCGGACGAAAGACCTTTCAGGAGCTCTGCCCGATGGGGCGGCTCACTCAGACGCTTCTTGAGTGCCTCATGCAGTGCCCGCGAAGTAACGAACTTCTCCACACCTCGACTCGGCGTATAAAGAATCACTGCGCTGTCAGTCGTCGGGATAATCGCCCCCAACGACTGACCATCCAGGCGCATGACGAAGGTCGAAGCCAATGCCGCGAAACCTCCTTCATGCAACTGAACCGAGACACCATAAAACGCGCTGGGAAGCAGAGGGCTGGCCAACTCATTGACTTTCTTTTCGTCGTCCGGTGTCAAACCACCCTCCGCCGCCATGACGGCCAACTCACGCCAGAAAAGCGTGACATAGAGGGTTCGCAATTTGCTTTTACGCGTAGATAATGGTCGCCCTGTGGCGTCGGAACCCTGAGAGGCAGACCAATACCGGTCAATAACCACAGCGTACTTTTCCGGCAGATTCAGGAGTAGTTCTGTGATCAGTTTGCCAACCGTTACGATATCCAGAACAGGGTGGCGATCCTCTTCAGCCGTCGAGTCACGCCAGTCGTATACACCATACTCAGCAGCGTTATAAACAGGTGCACGCCCACGTAACAGACACTCCATAACTACGTCATTCAGCACGCCTGTTGGCTCATTGGCAGACGCAGAAGCACTGTCGCGCCGATTGATAAAGACCCTGCTGACATACACTTCCGGATCCAGTCTCTGAAGTTCCTTCAACACACATTCCTGAAGCAATCCTTTGAACGAAGGAGCACTCGTCAACTGACTAGATAACTGCTTAATAGCCTCACTTACTTCAGCCAGTTTAAACTGCGGATTTAAAATCCTCTGATCATCCATAACCAATTTTCTCTGAATTATTTAATTGAAGGAGTGAAGCTTTTAACCTCACCCACTTGCAATCAAGCTAAATCAGACACCAGCAACAAATAAAGCCAAAATTCCTTTCAACTCATGTAGTACTTTAAAGTTACAGTTTTAACATCCGCCCCCTCAGCACTCTACTTCCACAAACCCAACAATCGGGCTTTGGCAACAGCATGAGTTCTGCGTTCCACACCTAACTTTCCGTGAATTCGCCGCACGTGAGTTTTTACCGTATGCAATGAAATAAAAAGTTGTTCGGCGATCTGCTGATTCGAATTGCCAGACGCAATTAATGTCAACACCTGTGTCTCTCGCAGACTAAGCGGGTTATCGTCACTTATTGCATCAGTTTGTTCTGCTATGCAGGCAATGATCCCCAGTTCCGCTAACAGATTCGGCTGCCGCAGACGAAGCTGGCTCAATAAAAGCGGCAAGTTGCAACGACGAACGAGCTCCAGACCTTGCTCAAGAGCCTCTCTGGCCAAAGCAAAGTTGCCCTGAACAAAAGCTACTTCCGCGATCGCCAGGTGCAACTCGGCTTCGAGACCCTGCGCGCCGCCTGCTTCTGCACGATCTGAAAAGTGCTTGAGCAGGGTCAGCGGCTCAAGCGCTCGTTGCAGATGAACCTCCGCCAGAACCAGCAGGTACTCGATACGCGGTATCAGTTCCATCGTCGCTGGTGGCGCTTGACGTGCGTGCGGTCCGCGATAGTGACGCAATACACGAGTCAACGCTTCATGAGCGAGTTCGGGGCGCCCTTGCTGGAGCCAGAAATGACTGCTGACTTGCAGCAGGGCGCCCCTGTAAACGGTGTCCGGAATCTGGCGCTGTTGCATCAGCCGCTCCGCGTCGCGCAGTCGGACAAAGGCCAGGGAATAGTCACGCTGATTGGCTGCCAGTTGCGCCTGACCGAGAAAGCCGTAAAGCACGCGCTTGTCGTGGTTGCGCAAACAAACATCCAACCCTGCCTGAAAGAGTTCCGCTGCGCGCTCGTCCTGCCCCTGGCACAAAGCCAGACGCCCGCGACGCAGGGCGATTCGGCCCAGCAATGGAGTGGAACGGGTTGATTGTTCACGGAGCAGATCAGAAATGTTGGCAAGTAATGTTTCTGCACGACCGAGAGCCCCGCGTTGCTCCAGTAATTGCGCGTGATCGAGTTCCAGCAGCCCTTCGAACACCAGCGAGCCTTGTGCTCGCGCCAGGCACAACGCATCTCGGTTTATCGCCTGCGCCACATCCAGTTCCCCCCGCAGCAAGGCCTGTTGCGTCAAACCCGACAGGCACATCAAGCGCACGGGCCAGAGGGCAGGACCGAGCACGGTCAGCGCCTCGAGAAAATGCGCGCGCGCCCCCTCCATGCGCCCCTGCAAATGCAGTAGCCAGCCTTGCTGGGCCTGCCAACGCGCAATCAATTGCCGCTGAAGGAACGCCGACGGCTGAGGGGTGAATCGAGACAGATGTTCGATGCAATCGGCCGCTTGCTCGAATCGACCGGCAAACAGCAAGGCTGCGGCGATCAACCCGACCAGTTGCGACGACCCGAGCATCAGTTCCTCGCCCTGCTGCTCATGCAAACGCAACAACAGCACGACCGTCTGTTCCTCGAACAGGTGCTCGAAACTGAAATGCTGCAACAGGCTGACGGCGACCTCGAACTCTTCAGCCAGCAGTGCTTGTTCGAAGGCGGCTTTCCAATCGAGTTCGGCCGCAAACCACTGGCAGGCACGACGATGCCAGGAACGTCCCGCCGGCCATTGCTCATCGCGCATCAACTGGGTGAGTGGCGGGAAAATCTGCAGCCAGTCTGCCGAGCCCTGCCAAGGCTCGATAAAACAACCCAATTCTTGCAACGTCCTCAAACATTGCGCACCTTCACCCGCGCCAAACAGGTGATCGCACAGCCTTGCATTGAATCGCGGTAAATGGGCGAGTACCCGCCAGGCTTCCGTCAGCTCCGGCGTCAGCGTGGTGAACAACTCGTGCTCCAGGTAATCGAGCAAGGTGTTCGTTCGGCCATGTGGCGTGTTGTTGTGTGACCAGTCGCATTTTTGCAGTAGCGCAATCCGTACGCCGGCGCACCAGCCACCACTGCGCTGGATGATCTTGCCGGCGACAGTATTGGCCTCGGCCGGTGCCAAATGTCGCAACAGCTGGGCGATCTCGCTTTGATTAAACGCCAGCGTGGAGTGCTCGCATTCATATAACTCATCATCAAGCAGCAACCGCGGCCAGTTGCATTGCGGCCGACGGCGGGAGCCCACCCACCAGGTCAACATCGGGCTACTGATCGCCAGCATGCGATCCAGCAGCAGGTCTAATTCGGGGTTCGGGACGCGGCAATAGTCATCGAGAAACAGCCAGGTTGGCGTCTGCAATCGTGACAGATACCCCAGCAAATCGGATTCGCCCGACGAAGCCAACCCCAGCGTTTCTGTCAGACGATGACGAAAATCCACCGCGCTCAACACCGTGCCAGACAATGGCAACCAGAACACGCGGCACTGCGGCGGTGCCTGCAACAGGCATTCGGCGAGCAGCGCTGTCTTGCCACTGCCGGCCGGCGCGCAAAGTAATTTCACCCGGGCCGTGGAGGCCAGTAACGGCTCGGTCAAGCGAACCCGCAACTGGTGATGAGTGGACAGACGGGGCAGAAATCCAGAACGGTCCAGACACGGGATCATGGCGGTCATTGCGGCGTGCCTTTTTATAATTGTCCGGCAACCCTAGCCCTCTCTAACCCGCTTGTTGAGAAGTATTCAGCACGCTGATTGGCAGCCATAAAAAAGGCGACCACCCGGTTAATGCCGGTCAGTTAAGGTGCAAAACCTGTGGGAGCGAGCTTGCTCGCTCCCACAGAGGTTGCGGTGTTCACACCCTTAACTGACCGGCATTAACCAACCGGTCGCCTTTTGTACTGTCGATGTATCAAAACCCTTACCGAACGCCCTCGGCGCGCAAGGCCGATGGCGTGTAGTCGGCAGCCTTGGCTTCGAAGCCGAATTCGAAACTGTGCTTCTCTTCGTTCTTCATTCCCAGGGCAATGTATCGGCCGGCAATGATGTCGTAGAGCGCTTCGAGGGTGTAGGCCGGGGTCTGGTGATCGTAATAGTACTGAGCGTGCCCCTCGGCCACCCGCCACAGCTGACCGCGACCGTCGTAGTGGTCCGCCAGCGCCACTTGCCAGCTGTCTTCGTCGAGGTACATGTGGCGTTTGGCGTAGATGTGCCGTTCGCTCGGCTTGACCGTACCGATCACTTCCCAGACCCGGTGCAACTCATAACGGGTCAGGTCCTGATTGATGTGGCCGGATTTCACAATGTCATCGTACTTGAGGCTTGGCGAATCGAGTTTGTAGCTGTTGTAGGGAATGTACATTTCCTTCTTGCCGACCAGTTTCCAGTCGTAGCGATCCGGTGCACCGGAGAACATGTCGAAGTTGTCGGACGTGCGCAGGCCGTCAGCGGCAGTACCCGGCCCGTCATAGGCCACTTGCGGTGCGCGACGCACACGGCGTTGGCCGGCGTTGTAGATCCACGCCAGACGCGGCTCTTTCACCTGATCGAGGGTTTCGTGCACCAGCAGCACGTTACCCGCCAGACGCGCAGGTGCCGTCACCGACTGTTTGAAGAAGGTCAGCACGTTGGCAGCTTTTTCCGGGTCCAGTTCCTTCATCAGTTGCGGTACGGCGATCTCTTCCTCGAAGCGGATCGGCGTGTAGCTGCCGTTCGTTTGCGGGGTCACCTGAGTGATGATGCGTCGCAGGTTGCCGCCGTGATAGCGGGTGATGTGGTTCCACAGCACCTCGACGCCGACCTTCGGAATCGGGAAGGCGTAGTAGCGGTTGCCGGTGAAGTTGGCCAGGCCGTTACCGTCGTTGATGCTGTTCACGTTCAGCGCGCTGCGCTTGGCCGACTCGTAAATCTCCGGGGGTACGGCCACGGTGCGGTGGGTCGGATAGACCGGGATCTTGTAGGTTTCCGGGTAGCGCTTGAACATCGCCACCTGACCTTCCGACAACTTGTCTTTGTACTTGTCGACGTTGGCAGGCGTGATGACGAACAGCGGTTTTTCGCTGGCGAACGGGTCGGCCAGGAAGCCTTTACTGTCCACCGCGCCGGCATTTTTCGGGATACCACCGGTCCAGGCCGGGATCGAGCCATCAGCGTTGCCGGCCTTCTCGGCGCCGAGCGGCGTGAGGCTGGTGCCGAGTTTGTTCGCTTCTTCCGGCGACACCGCCGCCATCACGTTGGCAGCCAGCAGGCTCAGGGCCAGGGCGCCGCATTGCAGAATCATCTTGCGCATTAAAATCATCCTTCTCAGCCAGATCAGAAGTTCACGCCGAAGCTCAGCGCCAGGAAGTCGCGGTCTTCCAGGGTGTTGTAGTCACCGCCGAAGAAATCGGTGTAACTGAGGCTCGCGGTATAGGTGTTGCGGTAGTCGGCATCGACGCCGACGCTGACGGCCTTGGCGCCTTCGTTGAACAGCCCGTTGGGGCCGTAGCCGGCGACGTCGTGGGACCAGGACAGGTTGGGCTTGAGGTTGATCCCGCCAATCACGTTGGCGTAATCGAGGATCGCCCGGGCGCGGTAGCCCCAGGAGGTCGAGGTGACGAAGCCGTCGGTATCGCCGCCAAAACCGTACTGGCCATAGACCGAGTCACGGCCGTAACGCAGCTTGGTTCGAGACTCCAGACCACCCACGTGCACCACCGCCGCTTCGCCAACCAGGGTCAGCCGTTGGGCACCCAGCACTTGGTCGAAGAAGTGCGTCAGGGTGCTCTGGACCTGCGTCACTTCTTTGCGGCGGTAGCCTTTGTTGTCGGCACCTGGCGTGGTCGCGACAGGCGATGCCGCGCCGCGTGCGATTGGGTTGAGCAACGCCAGGGTCAGGTCGTTGGTGTTGACTTGCACCGGAGCGTTGGGGCGATAGCTGATCTCGCCGGTCCACGCCGTGCCGGTAGACAAGGTGGTGGAAAAGCTCGCGCCGTAGAGACGAATGTCTTCCGGGTACTCAAGGTAATACTGGCCGCGTCCGAGCATCACACTCTGAGCCAGTGCAGACCCGGTACCGGGCGCGATTCTGTTGGCGGCACCGACGATGGCCGGGATCCGTGCCAGCGTTGTCAGGCCGGCTGTGGTGGTGCCGACCGTCGGGGTACGGCTGTGATAGTTCATGAAGTACAGACCGTACTCGGTGTCGTCGCCGAGCCAGCGCAACGCCGTGCCCCACTGCCCGGAGTCGCGGGCATCGCGGTCACCGCCACGTGGGACGATCACGCCTTCCCTGCCGACCTCGAAGCCTTGGCCAAACGCTGCAGCGATCGGTTGCAACGGTGCGATCGCCGGGCTGGCAACGGTGTAGTTCTTGTTGCAGCCGTCTGCCACCACGTCGTTGCCGAAGAAGGTGCCGCAGTTGTCGACGACAGTCTGGTCCCACTCCAGTTGATAGAAACCTTCCACCGAGAGCTGATCGGTCAGACCCTGGGAGGCGAACAGCATGTTCACCGGAATCAGGCCTTCCTTGATTTCGGCGCCAGGACGACGGAACGCTGAAACGTCGATCGGGTTGATGCTGTTGATCGAGTTGCCGATGAAGGTACTTTCACCCCAACTGACCACCTGCTTGCCGGCGCGCACAGTGCCCGGCAGATCGGCGATGGAATAGTTGTGATAGACGAAGGCATCGAGCAGCTGCGCCCCGGAGGATTTGGCGCCTTCTTTACGACCGCTGTCACTGATCTGCTTGAACTCACGGTCCTCGTCCTTGAGTTCGAAGTCGTACCAGTACTTGCCACGCACGAACACACCGGTGTCGCCGTACTTCAATTCAAGGTCATGAATACCTTTGAAGATCTTGGAGAAGGTTTCGCCCTTCTTGAAGTTCAGCCGCCCGTCATCCCCGGTCGAAGACTGGCCGGTCCCGCCATTGACGATGCCCACCAGGGATTTGTCGGCATCGCGCATGCCCCAGCTCGCGCCGACGGACAGCGAAGAGTCAAAGGTCCCCTCGATTTCCCCGATGTTGAATGAAACAGCCTGCGCCTGGGCGCAGCAACCCAAGGCAACCGCAGCGGCGAGCGCTTGCGGCGTGAAGATGGCGCGCATTGTTGTTTTTGTCATGCGTCTTCCCCGGTGAGTGACAGAAGGCCTCACCCTACTGCCGCACGTTGGGAGCGATAAGCGCACCAAGGAGGTATTCGCGATGTACCTCCAAAGGATGAATGCCCGCATGGGACGGCGTTTTGCGCGGGTTATGGATGGGCTGGATGGGGGGTTATCAACGCAACGCATGGCGTGTAGGCGGGGTCTGTCAGCACTGTTACTCATGCTGCAACAGTTCATGTCATGAATTGCTATTTTTCCTTTTGGCTCAAGGCCTTATTCTTGCCGGGCTTTCACGGCAAACGGCCGGAAAGCACGAAGCAATGGCCAGTGTCCCGTCCACGCCATTGGTGACAGATTTCAGAGGAGTTGAAGATTTTCGACTCATCGCCCTGTGTTCACTGACGTTGATTTATTGCTCCTTGATCAATCGTCTTACTTTGGCCGCTGCGTTTGCAGCGGCCTTTTTTATGGGCGGTGGTTTTGTGACGGTGGTGAAGAGCAACTTTTGTTTAATACATTCCTACAGGATGTTTCCGACAACGCTATAAGAAACATCTTTTTACGCAAAAGATAATCATGCAGTTATTCCTATCCAATAGAAACTTCCCTCGATCTTATATGTAACGCCCCACACACCTCTCAGACCCATGATTCCCACTTCTGCTGTAGCTTTAAATGGCACGAAGCAATAGATGGCATCCGTTTTCGTAATGACTGACCAGCAAGTCGTTATTTTTAAAGCACCAAGCACATTCAAAAGGATATGAATATGCAAAAGCCTCCAAGGCCGCCCAATCAATCAAGGCCAGTTTATTATCTCGATGAAGCTGTCGATATAACAGCTGATGCACCCGATCACATGATTACCGTACCTCGAACATCAAGCACATTGATGTCAGGTGCATTCGGCCGCAGCGTGCCGACCTATTATCAAAATCAAAACGCGGTAAAAGCCACAAATAAAGGGCTGGAACAGGAATATCAGGCGAAGGCCAGTCAATTACCGCAGTCCATCGAAGCCGAACTGGCAGCGACCCGGCTTCAAGGCCCAACTGATCCACTTCCACCCTTGCAATCAATAGTCAGGGAACTGGGAGTTCTGAATAAACTTACACAACAGAAAACCGCTGAGTTTCACAGTAAAACAGTGATTGCCAATGCGTTTTATGGGGGCGACCCATCTAACCGGCATATCAATGAGTTCATGAAGAAAGCCACGACGATGGAAAAGCGGCCGGGGCCGACCGGCATTGCCATGCAAGCCTTGAATCAATCACTCAAAGCCGCGATCGAAGCCAGATTACTGTCTCAAACCTTGCAGTCGCTCCACCAGCGAACAGTCAATCTTCAACACACCCTCAGTGCCATGCAGGCCACTGAACAGACGCGATTGGCAGCGGAACAGGAAGCTCAACGTGTCGCTGCTGAACAGGCACGCATCAGGGCGGAAGCTGAAGCACTGGCCCATGCCCAAGAGCAGGCCCGGTTAGCAGCACTGGCAGAAGCCGAGCGATTGGCCGCCGAGCAAGCCCGGATTGCCGCTGAGGCTACTGCTCGATACATCGCTGCTGAACAGGCTCGCCTCAAAGCCGAGGCCGAAGTTCAAGCCGAACTACTACGCTTCCAAGCGCAACGGGAAGTAAACAGAAAAGCGCTTATGGAGGTGTTCGCCGAATTTCAAAGGCAAAACCAGCAGGAACGCATTGAAAAACAGCTGCGAGTGGAGAGAAAGGCACAAGAACAGAAACAGCAACAAGCTCTTCTGAATGCCCAGGCTGAGGCCCAACGACAAGCCGAGCAGGCACGCCTACTCGCGCAATGGCGAGAGGAAACAGAGGCTCGTTGGCAGAGCCCCACGTTTGCCAATGTCGGTTCGATGGCGGCATTCGGCCCAACGTTTACCGGCACACTCGGAACTGTAGGCGTTAGTCCAGCGACCTCCTTGGCACTCAGGACCGCGTTACGTGCAGCGTATCCGCGGCTATCGCAGCACTCGCGTCAGTAGCAGCGCCGGTACTGGTCGGGTTCGCTGCCCTATTGGTTCCCTCCAGGCTGGGTAGCGGTGATCTTTTCTCCGTAAGTGTTCCGCTGTCAGAACTCGCTCCTGATTCAACGGCCGACCTGTATGAACTGGCAGCCGTCGGAGGGGAAATCGACCTGCCGGTGAGACTCGGCTCGAGGACGATAGGCAATAGCGTAGAGATTGTCGTTGTTGCCACTGACGGAGTGACAGTACCCGCCAGCGTGCCGGTAAGGCTTGCTCACTTTGACGCGCGCAAGAATGTTTACGTTTCCGGCAGCACCGTCTCCAACGGTCCCGTTATCACCTGGACACCGTTGGTTGAACCGCAGGATCCTTCAACGGAATTTCCTCTGATCGACACTGACCTGCCGATCTATGAAGGCGCTACCGTCACCCCCGCCGCGGGACGAATCGATCCGTTTCCGGAGCTTGACCGCTACGGGTTTGGCGGCTTCATCACCGTCTTTCCGATCGATTCCGGCATCCCTCCGACGTTCACGATGTTCAGGGATCGGCGGCAGGATCCCGGTATTGCCAGCGGGAGCGGACATTCGGTTTCAGGAAATTGGTTGGGTGCAGCCTCGACGCTGGAAGGGGCGCCGATCCCCAAGCAGATTGCGGATAAACTTCGGGGGCGGGAGTTTTCGAGCTTCAAAGCGTTTCGCAGAGTCTTTTGGAAGACAGTAGCAAGTGAGAGATTTTTGAATAGACAGTTCACTCCACTCAATAAAATTGATTTGAGAGATGGATTATCACCAAGTGCCAAGTCTTCGGAACAAGTGGGCAGACGGAAAAAATTTGAAATACACCACGTTAAACCTATCAGCGAAGGTGGCGCAGTCTACGATATAGACAATCTTCGTATACTGACACCAAAGCAGCACATCGAAGCCCACTCCAAAAAAGGAGAAATGTGAAAATAACACTTAAAGACAGATATGAAGATTACACAGAGTCCGAATACCTGAATATTATAAAACGTTTGTTCCAGGGGAGATTCTCATCAGAGAAAGAGCACGATGCTTTTGTGGATAATATTGTAAGCACTTCAGAACATCCAAACGGCACCGATATCTTATATTATCCAGAGAAGGGTGTTAAAGACGGTCCTGCCGGTGTACTAAAGGCCATAAAACAATGGCGAGCAGCCAACGGCAAACCAGGTTTCAAATCCGAAGCACAGTAATCCAAACAAAGAAGCAAGCATTCGTGCTTGCTTCTTATACTGCACCTTCACCGCCAGTCCTTATGCAAACTCGCGAGACTTCCTACCACCTACACATTTCTCGGAAAGCGACTACATAGTTCTGTAATAACGCGAAGCGTCCCAGCGATTAAGGTTAATCACAAGTCAGCCACTCGTTTAAAACCTTGCTGACTTCAACCTAATTCACTGCGAGCACTCTTTTCATGAAGCCTATTGACTACAACAAATACCGCTCCACCAAAAGTTTCAACACCCGAGTACGTTTTCTGATCTTTCACTACACAGCCGGCAACTTCTCCAGTTCGGTGAATGCACTCACCGGCCCGAATGTCAGCGCCCACTATCTGGTTCCCGACATCACCGATCCGAGCTACTTGAAAGCAGGTTATACCGGGCAGGAAGTTTTCAATCTCGTCGACGAAACCAAGCGTGCTTGGCATGCGGGTGTCAGTACCTGGGGCAATCGAAGCAATCTGAACGACACGTCTATCGGCGTTGAAATCGTCAACCTTGCGACGTTTAGCCAAGGTGTTTTCAACTTTCCGCCGTATCAGCCAGAACAAATTGCCGCCATTGAAGAGCTGGCGTTGAACATCCTTGAACGCTACCCGGACATCAGCCCGACCCATGTTCTGGGGCACTCGGATATTTCGGTCGGCCGCAAGAGTGACCCAGGGCCGAAATTCCCCTGGCATGCCCTTTACTTGAAAGGCGTCGGTGCCTGGTTCGACGATGCCACCCGAGATACCTATCTGCAGCAATATTGCGAGACCGGCATTCCAGCCCGAACCGAATTGCTCAAACTGTTCAAGACTTACGGGTACGACGTTTCCGGTGCGTCAACCGAACAAGGCTTCACACACCTGGTTCGGGCCTTTCAGCTGCACTTTCGCCCGCAGACTTACGACGGGGTCATGGATGCGCAAACGGCCGCGAATCTGGCGGCATTGGTTCACAAGTATTTTTCTTGATCACCGCTGCAAGCCAGATGTCGGGGCCGAATGTTAAGAACCAGCAAGGTCAAGAACGGTGACCTAGCTGGTTTCCATCAAAGCGAATACTTCTGCAAATTCGCCATCATTTCCTTCAGCGCTTCAAGGTTGTCCTGCGGGTGCGCCGCGCCTTCGAAATCACAAATCTGCTGCCAATGCGCCGCCACATCTTCGGGGGAGAAACCAACCCGAGGATCAAACCCCGCGCCGAGGCTTCGTTCCCAGCGCACCTTGCCCATCCAGCCGCCACCGACTTCAAACAGCCCGGAAGTTTCCTGGCAGTTCTCGCTGGCGAGGTACACCACCAGCGGGCTGACCAGTTCCGGTTTGAGTTGTTCAAAGACTTGCGGCGGGATCAGGCCTTCGGTCATGCGGGTGCCGCCGGTGGGGGCGATGGCGTTGACCAGGATGTTGTTCTTGCGGCCTTCGATGGCCAGGGTGCGGGTCAGGCCGTAGAGGCCGAGTTTGGCCATTCCGTAGTTGGACTGGCCGAAGTTGCCGTAAATGCCCGAGGTCGAAGCGGTGAAGATGGCGCGGCCGTAGTTTTGCTCGCGCAGGTGCGGCCAGGCGGCACGGGTAACTTTGTAGGCGCCTTCGACGTGGACGCGGTAAACCAGGTCCCAGTCGCCGTCTTCCATTTTGTGGAAGGTTTTGTCCCGCAGGATCCCGGCGTTGTTGACCACTACATCGACACGGCCGAAGGTGTCCAAGGCGTTCTGAACGATTTTGTCGCCGTCGGTGACGGAGTCATGGTTGGCCTCGGCGATACCACCGGCCTCGCGAATTTCGGCCACCACCCGGTCGGCCGCCGAAGCGTTTGCGCCTTCGCCCTGAGCCGAGCCGCCGAGATCGTTGACCAGCACTTTGGCGCCCTGTTTGGCGAACAGCAGCGCGTGGGCCCGGCCCAGGCCGCCGCCAGCACCCGTGATGATCACGACTTTATCTTCGAAGCGCACAGACTCATTCATTGGGGGACTCCAGCAGGCCAGGGGACAATGAGTCCGAGTGTCAGGCACGGCGACGCGGGTCACAATGAACTGGGGTGAGGCTGAATGGTGCGCGATAAGGCAGAGGGATAATCAGGAGCAGGCGGCCTTGCGCGGCGGTGAAACCAGCTGATCGCGAAACTCCAGATAGTGCTTGAGTACCTGCCCCGGCGCCTCGGTTTGCGGGTAGTGGCCGATGCCGGGCAACAAGACTGTGTCCGGGTTCGGGATCAGTTCCCGATAGCGCTCGACCATGTGCGCACCGGAAATCGGATCGACCTCACCATCGATCACCCGCAACTGCACTTCACCACGCTGCATCGCGCTGACCCAACGCTCGCGCTGGGCACGCCGCTCAGGGATGTAGGCGATCAATTTGTGCATGATCCGTGGCCCGTGATTGCTCTCGATCAGGCTCCAGAAATCATCCATTTCGCTCTCGGTGGGACGGCTCTGCGGACCGAAGATCTGCCGGAAACTCTTCACCAGACCGTCACGGGAAAAGGCTCGCCCGATCATCCAGCCCAAGGGGCTGAGCAGGAGCTTTTGCATCAGTACCGGACGATGGGTTTCGGGAAAGAGGCCGCCATTGAGGAACACACAGCTGGCGATATGGATGCGCACTTCGTAATGCCGGGCCAACAGTTCCTGAGCCACGCTGTCGCCATAATCGTGGGCCAACAGGTGCACCGGCTGCTCGACCTTCACATGCTCCAGCAAGGCCTGTTGCAGATCAGCCTGCTCCAGCAGGCTGTATTCGTGGTCCACCGGTTTTGCGGAGTCGCCAAAGCCGAGCATGTCGCAGGCAATCACCCGATAGCGCTGGGTCAGCGGCTGCCAGAGGAAATGCCAGTCCCAACTGGCGGTCGGGAAGCCATGAATGAGCAACAGTGGCTCACCCTGCCCGGCCGTCCAGTAACGGATGGTCTGGCCACGGAATACGAACGTCTGGCTGCGTTTGCGCCAGACACACAGGGGGATCTCGGCGAGTGCCATTAGAGTTTATAACCCGCGTCTTGTTTATCGAGTTTGCGCAGCAGCGCTGGCCATGCGAGTGCGCCGCCCATCCCTTGAGCACTTTTGGTGACGCCGGCGATCATTGCCTTGGCGCCTGCCAGAATCTGCGGTTCGATGGCGATCAACTCGGCGCCACCGTTCTGCGCCAGCACCTGGATATCGCAGGCGCGCTGGAAGGTAAACATCATCAGGAACGTATCGGCGATGGTAGCGCCGCAGGTCAGCAGACCGTGGTTGTGCAGCATCAGGAAATTGTTTTCGCCGAGGTCGGCTTGCAGTCGCGCCTTCTCTTCATGGTTAAGCGCAACACCTTCGTAGGCGTGATAAGCCAGGCTGGACAGGACAAACAATGATTGTTGGCTGATCGGCAAAATGCCTTGTCTCTGCGCCGACACCGCGACACCCGCCGCCGTATGGGTGTGCAGCACGCAGACGACATCGTGACGAACCTCGTGCACCGCGCTGTGGATGGTGTAACCGGCCGGGTTGATCTCGTAAGGGCTGTCCATCAGCTTGTTGCCGGCCTGATCGACCTTGACCAGGCTCGAGGCGGTAATCTCGTGGAACATCAGCCCGAACGGGTTGATCAGAAAGTCTTCGGTACCGGGGACCTTGGCCGAGATGTGGGTAAAAATCAGGTCATCCCAGCCATGCAAGGCAACCAGACGATAGCAGGCGGCCAGATCGACGCGGGTCTGCCACTCGGCGGCGCTGACCTGGTCTTTGACACTGTGTGGCGATGGGACGGGGGCTACGTTCACGGCAAGGAACCTCTAATTTTTATTCTTGGGGTTTCTATTGTTTACCGGCGTTACAGCAGTCTAGTCACGCCCCGGGAATCGTGTAGTTGCATTGGCAGCCAGCTTGATGGCCTAGCGAGTCAGTACGCCGATGATCCTGGATCCATGTCAAAGTACTGCCGCCAACAATGGTGCGGCGAACAGATTCAGCAGCCCCGTCAGAACCATGACTAACCCCGCCACCGAGCCCTCTTCACCCCCCACTTCATGTGCTCGACTAACCCCGGCACCGTGCGCGCCGACGCCAAACAATGCCCCTCGAGCCAAGGCACTGCGCAGGGGCAACCACTTGAGCAGAATGCCGCCGAGCATCGCCCCGAACACCCCGGTGAACATCACAAACACCGCCGTCAGTTCCGGTACGCCGCCCAGGTCCTGGGCCAGTGGCATGGCAAAAGGCGTGGTGATCGAGCGCGGCACCAGCGACATCGTCACCGAACTGTCCAGCGCCAGCGCCTTGGCCAACCCGAACGAACTGCCGATAGACGCTGCGCTGCCCGCCAGCATCCCAAGCAACAACGCCGACCAATGCCGCATCAGCATTTGCCGTTGCTGCCAGATCGGTACCGCAAAAGCGACGGTGACCGGTCCCAATACCAGCATCAGCCAATGGGTGTTGCTCGAATATTCGGCATACGCGGAGTGCAGCGGCACGGCGAGTGCCAACAAAAGGGCCGGGACCAGAATCAGTGGCGACAGTACATAGCGACCAGTGCGACGGTAGATCCAGCGGCTGAATAAATAAGCCAGCAGCGTGAAGGCCAGCCAGAACATCGGCATCAGCTCAAGCTTCACGAGATCTCCTCAACCGCACCACCAGTTCCACGGTAAATGCGGTCACCAGCATCACCATCAGCGTGCTGACGCCGATCACCAGCAAAATTCGCCAACCGTCGCTACGCAGCAGACCGCCGTAATCGAGCAGGCTCATCAGCGCCGGAATGAAGAACAACAGCATCTCGGCCATCAACAGGCCGGCGCCCATTTGCAGCGCTGCCGGTTTGACCACACCCAAAGCGAACGCCAGCAGCAACAGCACCATGCCGATGACACCACCGGGAATCGGCCAGGAAAACCAAACGGCCATCTGGCAGCCGAGCAGATAGATGGCCAGCAGCACGGCCAATTCGGTCGTCAGTCGAGCCAAGCTTTTTAGGGTTGATGCGTTGGTTGATACGTTCATGTCTTCAGTCCTCACAGGTGCTCATTTTACGGAGCGGGCTGCTATACCCGAAGCGAATTGTTAGACTCGAAAACATTCCAAAATGGAATCAGGCAGATGGAATTCAAACAGCTACGCAGCTTCGTCGAGGTCATGCATCAGGGTGGTTTTACTCAAGCCGCCAAGACCCTGCACATCAGTCAATCGGCGGTGAGCAAACAGGTCGCTCAGCTGGAACAGAGCCTCGGCACTGCGCTGCTCGAACGGCAGGGTTCGCAGCTGCGCCTGACCGCCGCTGGCAGCGTGGTCCTGCAACGGGCCGAAGGCATGTTGCGGCTGCGCAACGAACTGCTCAGTGAGCTGGATGACTTGAGCCAACTGGCCCGCGGGGAATTGCGTCTGGGTTTGCCGCTACTGGGCAGTGACGCGCTGTTCGCCGGACTGTTCGCTGAATACCGGCGACGCTACCCGAACATCAGCATTCAATTGCTTGAGGGTGGCAGCCTGAACATCGAACAGGCCGTTTTGAGTGGAGAGTTGGAACTGGGTGGCAGCCTGTTGACGAAAGACCCGCAATTCGCCTTCCAGCCATTCTGCGATGAGCCGCTGGACGCCCTGCTGCCGGCCGATCATCCGCTGGCGTCGAAGACGGTGATTGGCCTGGAGGAATTGGCCGACACGCCCTTCCTGCTGTATCAGCGCAGCTTCGTGCTCAACGACCGTTTGCTGCAAGCCTGCCAGCAACTGGGGTTTACGCCGAAGGAAGGCGGTCGTAGCGGCCAGGCTGACTTTCTTGCAGCGCTGGTGGCGGCCGGTCAAGGCGTGGTGTTGTTGCCGCGCGTGGTGGCTCGCGGGCTGGTGCGGCCAGGCGTGGTGCGCCTGACCTTGAACGCGCCGAGCTATCTGCGTTGGGATATCGCCTTCATCTGGCGTCAGGGCGCGTACTTGTCAAAAGCCGCGCAAGCCTGGCTCGCCTTGCTGCGCGAGCGGCCGGTCTGCCCCGCAGAGCGCTGACCAGCTCCGCCAGCCAAGGCTCGGCGTCGGTTTCCGGCGTCACGCTTTCGCTGGCGTCCAGGCGCAGCATGGGCAGGACTTCGCGTAGGCCCAGTTCGCAGAACAATTCGCGCATTTGCTCGCCGCCGCCGCAAAACGTGTCGCCGTAACTCGCATCGCCCAGACCAATCACGGCACCCGGCAAGCCACGCCAGGCAGCCGGCAACTGATCACGGATTGCGAAATACAATGGTTGCAGGTTGTCCGGCAACTCGCCCATGCCGGTGGTCGAGGTCACCGCCAGGAAGGCTTCGGGGCCAAAGGCCTGAACATCGGCGAGGCTCGCACGCGGGTTGTGCCAGGTTTCGAAACCCGCTGCTTTTAAAATATTTGCGGCGTGGCGGGCGACTTCTTCAGCCGTGCCGTACACCGAGCCGGAAAGGATGGCGACTTTCATCAATCTGATCCTGAAGCTGAGTAAAAAGACGGGGGATATTAACAGCCGTGGCAAAAAAGCTGCGATTGACTCTCAATTAACGCTGGTGGTCAGTAGACAGTGCTCAGTGTTCTTTTAGAATGCATACCACAATCAAATTGGAAAGGATTCTCCGATGATTAACGCCCAACTGCTGCAAATGGTGATCAACGCTTCCAACGACGGCATCGTGATTGCCGAAAAGGAAGGCGAGCAGGACTACATCCTGATTTACGTCAACCCGGCATTCGAACGCCTGACGGGTTACACCAGCGAAGAAATTCTCTACCAGGATTGCCGTTTTCTTCAGTCCGGAGACCGCGACCAGGAAGCACTCCCGTTGATTCGCGAGGCGTTGAGCAATGGCCGGGCTTGCCGGGAAATTCTCAGGAATTACCGCAAGGACGGCACGCCATTCTGGAACGAGCTGTCCCTTTCGACGGTGAAGAACCCTGATGACGGACAGACTTATTTCGTCGGTGTGCAGAAAGACGTCACCCTTCAGGTCAAGGCGCAGCAGCGAGTCGCGCAATTGGAGGCGCAGTTGGCCGAGGTCCAGGCCGAACTTGCCGCACTAAAAGCGACGAACGGCGAAAACAAATCAAAGAATTGATTGTCATTAACTACAATCACCAGTGACTTTGTAACTATTTCTGTCGAGCAGATTATGCAACGCGACGCACTCCTGACTCAGGATGAGCTGGATTTTATCCAGACCATGCAACACAACCCGCAACTCAATGTGCGGGATGCGACGTCGAGCCTGCTCGTCAACGGTGGTTCGCAGATCCGTGACCTGCTCACGCGCCTTGCCGCTCATGAGCAAGTCACCATCCAGGCCAACTTCGAAAATCAGCAAATGACCTTCCCGCTGCACCTGGTGGAAGACGAGTTTCATGCGCTGCATTTACGCCTCGGCGTCCCCAGCATCTATGAAGACGGACCGATGGTCCGGCCATGGCGCCTGGTACTCGAAGAACCGGTAGCGCTGGAGAATGCCAATGGCCAGCCCGGTACGATGTGGGTGCACGAAGTGTCGTTCAAAGGGGTCTTGCTGGAAGTTCGCAACAAGACCAAGCCGCCAAAGCATTTCGCCTTGTGGTTCAGCCCGTCTGGCTACGAGCGCATCGCGTTGCGCGGCACCTTCGAGAAAGAAACCGAGAGCGGCTTCTTTGCCTATCAGTTGAATCAGGGTGACAAGGACGAAACCGAGCGTCTGCGCCAGTACATCCTTCAACAGCATCGGCTGACGCATCCGGCCATGCATCTCTGATTCAAGTGTCCAGGTTGCCTGTCAGGAACTGTTTCAAACGCTGACGCATGACCAATCCTTCGTTACCCAGACATCCAATCGACGATCCAGCCAGGCTTTCCTGCACCAGATCGGACGCATCCCCCGCCAGCATCAACTGACAATCCAGGCTCAAGGCCAGGCGCTTCAATCGCCGTGGCAACTCGGGCGCAGGCGCGTGATTGGAAAACAGCACCAGCGCCTGGGCCTTGATTCGCTCGCAGACCAGGGTCAATTCGTCGAATGGCTGACCGATAGCCAACACTTGAATAGCCGAATCGACACTGCTCAGAAACAGCGCCGCTACCAGCACTTCGAGTTCACGACACTGATCGTTCAAGGCGCAGACAATCACCCGTCGCGGCTGCATGACACGCACCAGCAGCAGGCGTTGCAACACTCGAGAACGCAGAAAACCATCCAGGAAAAACCACTCGCTGGCCTGACCGAACGCTTCATGGCGCTGCAGCAATTGCTTCCAGAGTGGAAGCAGAATGTCCTGAAACACGACAGTCAGGGGATAACTGGAAAAGATCTGTCCATAGACCTGCTCCAGTTGAACCTCGTCAAAGGCATTCACCGCTACCTGAACCTGTTGCTTCCATTGCATGTAGTCAGCGTGTACGAGTTCATTCGGGATGATGTGCGACAGGGCCTGAAGCGGGGCAGTCCTGGCCAGTATCTTGCCGACTTTACTGACAGCAACGCCGCGTTCGATCCAGCCGATGATGCTGCGGACCCGATCGATATCGGTCATCGAATACAGTCGGTGCCCACCTTCGGTGCGCGTGGGCTGTATCAGTCCATAGCGGCGCTCCCATGCGCGTAGCGTGACCGGGTTGACCTTGGTCAGGCGCGCCACTTCGCGAATCGGAAACAGCTCTTCCTGTTCGAGAGGAGTTTCGGGCTGCATTACACGGACAACGTCAGTTGGCACAGGCATTTTATAATTCTACGTCCATGTATAAATTGGATCCCATTCTACCTCCGCTGCCCCCATACCATTCAAGACGTTGATGGCGACGAATGTCACTGACGTTCCAGGCAGAATCAGGAATAATCCTTGCTTGTTCCAAGACGCAGCCCACCACCCCGGCGCTGCGCCTGGCGAAACTCCTATCCGGAGCGACGCGATTGTCATACGGAGATACAAAATGTCTACTTCACCCGTCACGCTGATGGTTGCGCGCCGCGTCGCCGATGGGCGTTATCAAGACCTGATCGCCTGGTTGCGCGAAGGCGAACAACTGGCCACCGATTTTCCCGGCTACCTCGGTTCTGGCGTGCTCGCTCCGCCGCCCGACGATGACGAATTCCAGATTATTTTCCGCTTCGCCGACGAGCAGACGCTGCACGCCTGGGAGCATTCTGTATCGCGCACCGCATGGCTGGCACGCGGCAGCGACTTGTTTGCCCATCCAACGGAACATCGTGTCAGCGGCATCGAAGGCTGGTTCGGCGCGGCCGGCCAGCGACCACCACGCTGGAAACAGGCCGTGGCGATCTGGTTGGCATTCTTTCCGGTTTCCCTGCTGTTCAACTTTGTCCTCGGGCCGTTGCTGAGCGACATGGGTCTGCTGAGCCGGGTGTTCATCAGCACCTTGTGCCTGACCCCGCTGATGGTCTACTTCTTCATTCCGCTGTCGACCCGCCTGCTGGCCAACTGGCTGAACACCGCTGCGACCCGACGTTTGCCCGCCGAGCCCTCCACCCAAAACCACTGATCCCCATGTGGGAGCGAGCTTGCTCCGGGCGGCGATCCGACGATGAGGCCATAACATTCAACATCTTTGTTGGCTGTGATACCGCCATCGCGAGCAAGCTCGCTCCCACAGAGGAAGCCCCACGGTAGGTGAATGCCGCCGCGCGCTGGTATAGTTTTGCTCTTACCGCGACGCGAGCCGTTCATGACCTCTTTCGTAGCCCCAATCCTCATCACCGGTGCCGGCCAACGTGTCGGCCTGCACTGTGCGCAGCGTTTGCTCGAGGATGGCCAGCCGGTGATCTTCAGCTACCGCAGTGAACGCCCCGGCGTGCAAGTTCTGCGCGACCTGGGGGCGACCGCGGTGTGTGCCGACTTCTCCACTGAAGCCGGAATCTTCGCGTTCATCAGCGAACTGAAAAACCACACCGACAGCCTGCGGGCGATTGTCCATAACGCCTCCGAATGGCTGGCCGAAACCCCGGACACCGACGCCGCAGCCTTCACCCGCATGTTCAACGTCCACATGCTGGCGCCCTACCTGATCAATCTGCATTGTGCCGACTTGCTGCAACGCTCAAGCCCGGCGGACATCGTGCACATCAGCGATGACGTAACCCGCAAGGGCAGCAGCAAGCACATTGGCTACTGCGCCAGCAAAGCCGGGCTCGACAGCCTCACCCTGTCCTTCGCCGCGAAATACGCGCCGACAATCAAGGTCAACGGTATCGCCCCAGCCCTGCTAATGTTCAACCCCGACGACGACGCGGCGTACCGCGCCAAGGCACTGGCCAAGTCCGCGCTGGGTATCGAACCCGGCTGCGAAGTGATCTACCAGAGCCTGCGTTATTTGCTCGACAACCCTTATGTCACCGGCACGACCCTGACCGTCAACGGCGGACGGCACATCAAATAAGCGGCCCCCGCGAGGATGTTCCATGACGTTATCCCTGTCCCAGAGCTACCGCGAGATCCTCATCGGCCTTGGTGAAAACCCCGACCGCGAGGGCCTGCAAGACACCCCGGTTCGCGCGGCAAAAGCCATGCAGTACCTCTGCCATGGTTATGAGCAAAGTGTCGAAGAGATCGTCAACGGCGCGCTGTTCGCTTCCGATGCCGATGAAATGATCATCGTCGACAACATCGAGCTGTACTCGCTCTGCGAACATCACATGCTGCCCTTCATCGGCAAGGCGCATGTGGCTTATATTCCAACGGGCAAAGTGCTGGGCCTGTCGAAAATTGCACGACTGGTGGACATGTTCGCCCGTCGCCTGCAAATCCAGGAAAACCTCACTCGGCAAATCGCCGACGCGGTGCAGCAAGTGACCGGTGCTGCGGGCGTCGCGGTGGTCATCGAAGCCAAGCACATGTGCATGATGATGCGCGGCGTCGAGAAACAGAATTCGACCATGAACACCTCGGTGATGCTCGGCGCCTTCCGCGAGTCGAGCAACACCCGACAGGAGTTCCTGCAATTGATTGGACGGAGCAAGTAGCAATGCCACAACTTCAACCAGGAACGGCACGCATCCGGGTCAAGGACCTGTGCCTGCGGACCTTCATCGGGATCAACGAGGATGAAATCCTCAACAAGCAGGATGTACTGATCAACCTGACCATCCTGTATGCCGCTCAAGAAGCGGTGCGTGACAACGACATCGATCACGCGCTGAATTACCGCACCATCACCAAGGCAATCATCGCCCATGTGGAAGGCAATCGCTTCGCCCTGCTCGAGCGCCTGACTCAGGAAATTCTCGATCTGGTCATGGCCAACGAGTCGGTGTTGTACGCCGAGGTCGAAGTCGACAAGCCCCACGCCCTGCGATTCGCCGAGTCGGTGTCGATTACCCTGGCCGCGAGCCGCTGACCGTCTGGCACATTGCTCGTCAGACTTTTATCATCCGCGCACGATTTGATTGCACAGAGCCCGCCATGACCGATCAACAACGCCTGGAACTCGAAGCCGCCGCCTTTCGCCGGCTGGTCGCCCACCTGGACAGCCGCAAGGATGTGCAGAACATCGACCTGATGAACCTCTCCGGTTTCTGCCGTAACTGCTTGTCCAAGTGGTACAAGGCCGCTGCCGACGAACGCCAGATCGAGGTCAGCCTCGACGACGCCCGCGAAGTGGTTTACGGCATGCCGTACGCCGAGTGGAAAGCCCAATACCAGCAAGAAGCCAATGCCGAACAACAAGCGGCGTTCGCCAAAGGAAAACCCAATGAGTGATTTGAACACCCTGCGCGCCAGCCTCAAGAGCGGCGAACACGTTTTTGCCGACACCCTGGCGTTCATCGCCGCCGGCTACGACTATCAGCCTCAGGCTTTCAACAACGGCGGCGTGGAAAACGCAGCCGGGCAGAACGAAGGCTCGTGCAAGACCCTGGGTCTGGCGCTGCTGGAAGGCTTGAGCGATGAAGAAGCGCTGTTGGCGTTCGGCGAGCATTACCGTTCGGTGGTGGCGACGCCTGAGGGCAGCGATCACGGTAATATCCGCGCGTTGATTACACATGGTCTGGCGGGTGTGACGCTCGCGAAACAGCCACTGACTCGCCGCTGACTCAAAATCAAAAGATCGCAGTCTCGTTTCACTCGACAGCTCCTACAGCGAAATACAATCCCTGTAGGAGCTGTCGAGTGAAACGAGGCTGCGATCTTTTGACCTTCACCGCACATCCCGACTTTTAAGATTGACCCGGCAACTTTATTTCGTTTGCCGGGCACCGCTGCTCACGGCTTAGATAAAAAGAAGCATCCCTTCTTCAGAGTCGGTCATCCATGAGCAGCGAAACCATCAGCCAGTCGATCAACATCGTTCATCCCGTCACGCTCAGCCACGGCAAAAATGCCGAGGTCTGGGACACCGATGGCAAACGCTACATCGACTTCGTCGGCGGCATCGGTGTATTGAACCTCGGCCATTGCCATACGCGCATCGTCGAGGCCATTCGCGAACAAGCCACCCGGCTGACTCACTACGCGTTCAACGCCGCCCCGCATGCGCCCTACATCGAACTGATGGATCGTCTCACCGCGTTTATTCCGGTGGACTACCCGGTCAGCGGCATGCTCACCAACAGCGGTGCGGAAGCGGCGGAAAATGCCCTGAAGATCGTGCGTGGCGCCACCGGTCGCACGGCCGTCATCGCCTTCGACGGCGCCTTCCATGGCCGCACCCTCGCCACGCTCAACCTCAACGGCAAAGTCGCGCCCTACAAACAGAAAGTCGGCGTGCTGCCGGGTCCGGTTTTTCACCTGCCCTTCCCGAGCCAGGACAACGGCGTGACCTGCGCGGAGGCCCTGAAGGCCATGGACCGCCTGTTCAGCGTCGAGATCGACGTCGATGACGTCGCCTGTTTTATCGTCGAACCGGTGCAGGGCGAAGCGGGTTTCCTGGCGCTGGACGTGGAGTTCGCCCAAGCGCTACGTCGCTTCTGTGATGAAAAAAACATCCTGTTGATCGCTGATGAAATCCAGTCCGGCTTCGGTCGCACCGGCCAGCGCTTTGCATTTTCGCGACTGGGCATTGAGCCGGACCTGATTCTGCTGGGCAAAAGCATCGCCGGCGGTGTGCCGCTGGGTGCGGTGGTCGGGCGCAAGTCGCTGCTCGACACCTTGCCCAAGGGCGGACTGGGCGGCACCTATTCAGGCAACCCGATTGCCTGCGCCGCAGCACTGGCAACCCTGGACGAGATGACCGATGCGAACTTGCACGCCTGGAGCTCGCAACAGGAAGAAGCCATCGTCAGCCGCTATGAGGCCTGGCGCGCCAACAAGCTTTCCCCGTTTCTGGGCCGCTTGACCGGCGTTGGCGCGATGCGCGGTATCGAACTGATCAATCCCGACGGCACACCCGCCTCAGCGCAGTTGACCCAATTGCTGGCCCTGGCCCGCGACGCCGGTTTACTGCTGATGCCCAGCGGCAAGTCGCGCCACATCATTCGGCTGCTGGCACCACTGACTACTGAGGCAGCGGTGCTGGAGGAAGGGCTGGATATCCTCGAGGCTTGCCTGGCGAAGCTTTCCTGAAAAGCAAACTACGATCAGGGACTGACATAGCGAATTATGTTCGCTTGTAGTCCCCGATTTTGCGTCGCAATACTGGCCAAATACCCCTTTTACCAAGCGAGATCACTACCACCTACAAGCCTGAGGCATTCATGTATCACGACAATATAATTTATAAAAAAAAGTCCAATGATCCTCAATTCCTGCTTGGCGTAGCCGTGGTGCTGTTTCTCGGCTCCTACCTGATGAACCTGGGTAACAGCGCCCTCAGTCATTTCCTGCATCCGCTGCTGGGCAATGCCCCGGACAGCCTGACTGCTCGCAATATCGCCATCGGCCTGGCGATTGCCGCACTGGGCACGCTGAACTTTCACGTCCTCGGACGCTTGAAATTCAAAGTGCAGACCACCGTGGTATGGATCGAACTGCTGATCCTGTTTCTGGCGTTCTTCGACACATTCGACCTTTCCTACAGCTTCATCCTCGACAAGATCGGTTTCCTGATCATCCAGGGCGCCGCGACCACGCTGTACATCTCCGCCGTGGCGATCGTGATTGCCTTCTTGCTGGCGTTGATCGGTGCCGTGGCCAAGCTGTCGAACAACGGCCTGGCCAATGCCATCGCCTCGTTCTACACCTCGTTTTTTCGCGGTGTTCCGCTGCTGATCCAGATCTACCTGATTTACCTGGGACTGCCGCAACTGGGTTATGTGGTGGACGCAGTGCCGGCCGGCATCCTCGCGTTGTCGCTGTGCTACGGCGCCTACATGACCGAGATTTTTCGTGCGGGCATCCAGAGCATTCCGGTGGGTCAGTGGGAAGCCTCACGAGCCCTGGGCATTAGCCCGCTCAAGACCCTGAGCCGGGTGATCATGCCGCAAGCCTTGCGGGTGATCATCCCGCCCACCGGCAACCAGTTCATCGCCATGCTCAAGGACAGTTCGCTGGTGTCGGTGATCGGCGTCTGGGAATTGATGTACCTGGCCAAGACCCAGGGCCGAGCGGATTTTCGCCACCTGGAAATGCTGATCACCGCCGCGATGATTTACTGGGCCCTGTCGTTCATCCTCGAACGGGTGCAGGCGCGGATCGAAAAACGGGTCAACCGATCCATCGCAAGGGGCTGATGCGTGATGACTACGGCAGAACGAATCGACCTGGCACCTGTTGCGCAGACCAGCCCTTCGATGATTTCCATCATCGGTTTGAACAAGTGGTACGGCGACTTTCACGCGTTGCGCGATGTCGACCTGAACGTCGCCGCCGGCGAAATCCTGGTGGTGTGCGGACCGTCGGGCTCAGGAAAATCGACGATGATTCGCTGCATCAACCACCTGGAGAATTTCCAGAAAGGCCACATTCAGGTCAACGGCATCACACTCACCAGCGAAGCAGAAAGTGTCAGCGCGGTGCGCCGGGAAATCGGCATGGTGTTCCAGAGCTTCAACCTGTTCCCACACTTAAGCGTGATGGACAACCTGACCCTGGCCCCGCAACTGGTGCAAGGCGTGTCGGGCGCTGAGGCGAAAAAACGCGCTCAGGTCTACCTGGAGCGGGTGCGAATTGCCGAACACGCCGACAAGTACCCTTCGCAACTGTCCGGTGGCCAGCAGCAACGCGTGGCGATTGCCCGGGCGCTGTGCATGAACCCCAAAGTGATGCTGTTCGACGAACCAACCTCGGCCCTCGATCCGGAAATGGTCCACGAAGTGCTGGACGTGATGGGTGAGTTGGCCACCGACGGCATGACCATGATTTGCGTAACCCACGAAATGGGTTTTGCCAGCAAGGTCGCTGACCGCGTGCTGTTCATGGACCAGGGCCAGGTCATCGAACAAGCCACCCCTTCCGAGTTTTTCAACAACCCGCAAACCGAACGCGCACAGAAATTCCTGTCGCAGATCATTGGTCACTGAGCACTGCTTTGCCCCTTCAGAACAATAACGATAAGTGGAGATGGACATGGTCAGCAAAAAACACGTAATCGCAGCCGCAATGTCGCTGGTGTTCGTCGGCGCCGCCAACGCCGGAGCCGTACTGGACAAAATCCAGAGCAGTAAAACAATGACCGTCGCCACGTCGGCGACCTGGCCACCCCAAGGGTTTATCAACGACAAGAATGAAATCGACGGGTTTGATATCGATGTTTCCAAGGAGATCGCCAAGCGTCTCGGTGTCGAGGTCAAGTTCATTACCCCCGATTGGGACGTGATCACCGCCGGCAAGTGGAACGGGCGCTGGGACATGTCCGTGGGCTCGATGACCGCCACTAAAAGTCGCGCGCGAATTCTCGACTTCCCCGCGACCTACTACTACGTGCCCTACGTGTTTGCGGTGCACGCCAAATCCACAGTCACTGACCACAAAGCGTTGAATGGCAGAATCATCGGCGTCGAAGGTGGCACCACGTCCGAGGACTATTTCAGCCAGTCCCTGGCCATTGAAACCACTGACGTGCCGCCAGTCGTGTACGACGTCAAAACCGAAAAAATGAAAACCTACTCCGGTTCCGTCGGGCCGCTGGACGACCTGCGCCTGGGCGACGGTGCCCGCCTGGACGCCATCCTCACGCAACGCAGCACGCTGGATGCAGCGGTGAAAAAGGGCTATCCATTGCGGGCCGTCGACAACAACGTGGTGTTCTACGAACCGCTGGCCGTCGCCACCGACAAGGGTGACCCGGAGCTGAAAGCCAAGATCGGTGAAATCATCGCCGCGATGCACAAGGACGGCACGCTGACCAAGCTGTCGGACAAGTGGTACGGCGTCGACTATTCGACCATCAAGTAAACACCTCGGATTCCACCGCCCCCTGTGGGAGCGAGCTTGCTCGCGATGAGGCCATAACATTCAGTATCGATGTTGAGTGTTCGGCCCCCATCGCGAGCAAGCTCGCTCCCACAGAAAGCAATTTTCAAGGATTGACCATGTCCTTCCCCACCACTTGGTATTCCCAAACCTCGCTGCCCCGCGCAGCCAAGCCCGAACTTCGCACTGACGAAACTTGCGACGTCTGCATCATCGGCGCCGGGATCGCGGGCCTTACCGCGGCCCTGGAGCTGACCCGGCGCGGCAAACGCGTGATCATCCTCGAAGCCCGGCAAGTCGCCTGGGGCGCGTCCGGTCGAAATGGCGGCGTGGTCTCGCCGGGCTGGGCTGAAGGGTCGGGAGCGATCCGCAAGAAACTTGGACTGGAACAGGCCAAGGCGCTCTTTCAAATGTCGGTCGAGGGTGTGGAGATTGTCCGCCGCAACATCGCCGAACTGGCATTGTCCGGTTGCGATCCATCCGCCGGTACGATTCGGGTCAAGCGTTACGACGACAGTGCTGGTGTGAAAAACCACATCGAGAGCATGCGCCGGGACTTCGGCTATGAACTCAACTACCTCGACACCCCTCAGGTCCGCGAGCGGGCCCACACCCTGCGTTATTTCCAGGGCATCGAGGATCCGAAGGCGCTGCACTTTCACCCGCTGAATTATTGCCTGGGACTGGCCCTCGCCATCGAAGCAGCAGGAGGCCGGATCTTCGAACAATCAAAAATGCTGGCCTGGCATCGCGAAGGCGCCGACAAAATTGTCCAGACCGCTCACGGCACCGTGTGCTGCCAGGACCTGGTGTTCTGCGCCGGCGGTTACGGCGGCCCGGAGTTGCAAAAACTCAGCCGCGCCTACCTGCCCATCGCTACCTATGTGGTGCTGACCGAGCACCTTGGCGACTCGATCAAAAACGTCCTCGACTCCGGCGCCGCGTTCTCCGACGACCGCCGCGCCTCGGACTATTACCGCGTGGTCGAAGGCGACCGCCTGCTCTGGGGCGGACGCATCACCACCCGCAACGAACAGAACGAAAAGGCCCTCGCCGCCATGCTCAAGGCCGACATGGTGTCGGTCTATCCACAACTGGCCCCGGTCAAAATCGAATTGGCCTGGTCCGGCCTGATGGGTTACTCCACCAACAAGATGCCCAACCTGGGATTGCTCGAACCGGGCGTCTGGGCCTGCACCTCGTTTGGTGGCCATGGCTTGAATACCGGCTCGATTGGCGGCAGGGTCATCGCCGAAGCGGTGTGCGGGGAAAGTGCGCGTTATCAGTTGTTCAAACCGTACTTGCTGGACTGGAACGGCGGGCCGTTCGGGCGGATTGCCGCCAATGCCATCTATCAATCGTTGAAAGTCATGGACTTCGTCCAGGAGCGATTTCGCGGCTGATCGCAATCGACTTCGGCCAATGCAAAAACCTGTGGGAGCGAGCTTGCTCGCGATAGCGGTATGTCAGTCGATATCACTGTTGAATGATAAATGGCTATCGCGAGCAAGCTCGCTCCCACAAGGACCGGGGTCGGCAATGCGTCTTTTTATATATGCACAAAAAAACCGGCCGAAGCCGGTTTTTTCATTTCAACACAATCAGAACGAAGCGTTCTGCAGGTCGTCAAGGTAACGCTCGGCGTCCAGTGCCGCCATGCAGCCAGCGCCGGCCGAGGTGATGGCCTGACGGTAAACGTGGTCAGCCACGTCACCGGCAGCAAAGATCCCTTCGAGGCTGGTGGCAGTAGCGTTGCCGTCACGGCCGCCTTGCACAACCAGGTAGCCGTCTTTCAAGGTCAGCTGACCTTCGAACAACGACGTGTTCGGGGTGTGGCCGATGGCGATGAACACGCCGTCAACTGTCAGCTCGTCGAAGCTGCCGTCATTGTTCTTCAGGCGGGCACCGGTTACGCCCATGTTGTCGCCCAACACTTCGTCCAGGGTCGAGTTCAGCTTCAGCTCGATTTTGCCTTCGGCAACCCGGGCATTCAGCTTGTCGATCAGGATCTTCTCGGCGCGGAAGGTTTCGCGACGGTGAATCAAGGTCACTTTGCTGGCGATGTTGGCCAGGTACAGCGCTTCTTCCACAGCAGTGTTACCGCCACCCACCACAGCCACTGGCTTGTTGCGATAGAAGAAACCATCGCAGGTCGCGCAGGCCGAAACGCCTTTGCCCATGAACGCTTCTTCCGACGGCAGACCCAGGTAACGAGCGCTGGCGCCGGTGGCGATGATCAGGGCGTCGCAGGTGTAGGTCGCGCTGTCGCCGGTCAGGGTGTACGGCTTGGCAGCGAAGTCCACGGCATTGATGTGATCGAAGACGATTTCGGTTTCAAAGCGCTCGGCGTGCTCTTTCATGCGGTCCATCAGCGCCGGGCCGGTCAGGCCGTGGACGTCGCCAGGCCAGTTATCGACTTCGGTGGTGGTGGTCAGTTGACCGCCGGCTTGCATGCCGGTGATCAGCAGTGGCTTGAGGTTGGCACGGGCGGCATAGACCGCGGCGCTGTAACCGGCAGGGCCGGAACCGAGAATAATCACTCGCGAATGACGGACTTCAGACATGACCTGCTCCTGTTGACCGGCCCGAAACTTCTGGCGCGGAACGCCGGGTTGTCGGCGGGAATAAAAAAGGACCGTTGAAAGCACTTGGGGAAGGCTTGAGCTCGACAGTCCTGTAAAAAGTATGGGGTGCAGCGTATCGAGGGGGCGAAGATTAAGGAAATACGGTTTAACAATCCAGCTCATAGGCGGTCTCTATCCCATCACGATGGATACATAGGCGCCTTTGTTACAGTTAATGTCGATGCTGCTACCGCGCTTTCGCCTGTCAGGCAAAGCCGGTAAGGTCGGCGCGTTTCCCCTTTGCTCGGAGCACGTTATGCCCGCCCCCGTTCTGTCCGGCCCGCAATACCTGCGCGAAGGCCTCAAGCTGGTCCTGAGCCCAAGCCTGCGTTTGTTTGTGCTGTTGCCGCTGGTGATCAACCTGGTGCTGTTCGTCGGATTGATCTACCTGGCCAGCCATCAATTCAGCCTGTGGGTCGATACGTTGATGCCGTCCCTGCCCGAATGGCTGAGTTTTCTCAGTTATGTCCTCTGGCCGTTGTTCGTGGTGCTGGTGGTGTTAATGGTGTTCTTCACCTTCACCATGCTGGCCAACGTCATCGCCGCGCCATTCAACGGTTTCCTCGCGGAAAAAGTCGAAGTCGTGGTGCGCGGCACTGACGACTTCCCGACCTTCAGCTGGGGCGAACTGATCGCCATGATCCCCCGCACCCTGGCCCGGGAAATGCGCAAGCTCGGCTACTTCCTGCCGCGCGCCATCGGGTTGTTCATCCTCTCGTTCATCCCGGTGGTTAACATCATCGCCGCGCCGCTGTGGCTGCTGTTCGGGGTGTGGATGATGGCGATCCAGTACATCGACTACCCGGCGGATAACCACAAACTGGGCTGGAACGAGATGCTTGCATGGCTGCGCGCGAAGCGCTGGCAGAGCATGAGTTTCGGCGGGAGTGTTTATCTGGTGCTGCTGATTCCGGTGGTCAATATCCTGATGATGCCGGCCGCCGTGGCGGGTGCGACCTTGTTCTGGGTGCGTGAACGCGGCGCGGAAAATCTGGTGGCCCAACAAAGTTGAAAGGGTCGAAGCGAGGTACTCATTCAAATACCTCGCCTCTGACAACGGCCTTTGGCAAAAATCTACTGCAGAGGATTACTGCTGGGTCATCCAGACAGGAATGTATCGAGGGTCGATCAGTAGATAGGCGAGGACAAGCCCGCATGTCAAAACGAACAACCAGGATTTACCCGAGAAGAAAAGTGTAGCGCCGGTCAAGAACATCCAAAAACGGTGTAGCGGGCCATAACTACGCTGGTTCATAAGCGCCAAATAATGCAGCAATGCCAACCCGGTAAATACCATCACCAGCAGAGTCACGACCATCCCAAGCACTTGGCTCATCATCAGCGATCGTCCATAGGCCGAGAGACCATGCACGTAAAAATCAAAAAATGTGCGCTGAGAGGCGAGTTGGGTAAGTTCCGGATCAAAGGATGACTTTGCCAAACCGATGATACCTCCACATCCCGCAAGGATGGTGATGGGGGCAACAATGTAGACAGCCCAACTGTTTGAGGTAAATTGACCTTTGAGCAACGAGACCAGAGCAGTCGTCATGCTGAAAGCCAGCAAGGTGGAAAGGAGCATCCACAGGTAATAATGGACAAGCTCAACATAAATCGCGTACTTCCAGACTAAAAACATCACGCCGATTGCCAAGGCAAAAAAAACGGCTCCGGCTCCCTCTCCACTCGCACTCCCTGAGGAACCGCCTTTTGTGGTGAGATTGGTGATGTACGTTCGCGTCGTCTGAATTACCGTAACAGGGGCATTCACTGTAGGCGGATTAGTAATTCCGGCAAACAGTACTCCACATAGAACGCCCATCAACGGCCCCCAAACCCAGGCCTGCAAATTTGCATTCGTGACCAAATCTATAAATATCTGCATTCACATCCTCACTAAAATTATCGGGTAATTACTGGTTATAAAACCAGTAGTGGCACAATAAAATCACTTCTCCGACAAAAATGCAACAGCTTTTTTGACGCCATTATTTCGGCTATAAAATTCACCTTTACCCCACCCAACGTCTGCCGCCATCTCGACGCTGGATACGAAAAAAACGGTAGTGCCTCATCGCATCACAAATTCATCATCCCACCGTCACACTGACGACATGGCCTCAGCCGACACTGAGGTCATGACGACAGCTCTGCATATCACTCTGATCACCGAAACCTTCCCTCCCGAAATCAACGGAGTAGCCAATACCCTCGGCCGCTTGTGCGACGGCTTGCGCGCGCGTGGGCACCAGGTGGAATTGGTGCGACCGCGTCAGGGTTGCGATCAGCAGTTGGGCAGCGACGATGCGTTGTTGCTATGTCGGGGCTGGCCGCTGCCGGGTTATCCCGGCTTGCAATGGGGTCAGTCGTCGATGCACAAGCTGCTGCGGCGCTGGAAGCGTCATCGGCCGGACGTGCTGTACATCGCCACGGAAGGACCGCTGGGATTGTCCGCGTTGCGCGCGGCGCGGCGCTTGGGGATTTCGGTGGTCAGCGGCTTTCACACCAATTTCCAGCAGTACTCCAGTCAGTATGGGCTTGGACTGCTGACGCGATTGCTGACCCACTACCTGCGCTGGTTTCATAATCGTTCGACGCTGACCCTGGTGCCGAGCGTGAGCCAAAGAATGGAACTGGAGCGCCGGCATTTCGAGCGCCTGGCGTTGCTGTCGCGTGGGGTCGACAGCCAGTTGTTTCACCCGACCAAGCGGCTGACGTCGCTACGCGAACAGTGGGGTTTGGCCGACAGTGACATTGCCGTCATCCATGTAGGTCGCCTGGCACCGGAGAAAAATCTCGGCTTGCTTAAGCGCAGTTTCGAAAGGCTGCGT
The DNA here is from genome assembly GCF_004402115.1 of Pseudomonas sp. F01002. Lineage (NCBI taxonomy): Bacteria > Pseudomonadati > Pseudomonadota > Gammaproteobacteria > Pseudomonadales > Pseudomonadaceae > Pseudomonas > Pseudomonas sp. F01002. The sequence goes on from NZ_SOPU01000027.1 coordinate 61,468, forward strand.
ACGACTTATCCACAGAAAAACCTGAAGTTGATCGTGATTGGCGACGGCCCGCAACGAGCGGCACTTGAGAAAGAACTGCCCGAGGCGATTTTCTGTGGCTCACAACGCGGCGAAGCCTTGGCCAGTCACTATGCGTCGGGAGATGTGTTTCTGTTTCCAAGCCTGACCGAAACCTTCGGCAATGTCGTGCTTGAGGCGCTGGCCTCGGGACTGGGTGTGGTGGCCTACGATCAGGCAGCAGCGGCTCAGCACATCCGCCATAGCTACAACGGCGTACTCGCGATGCCGGGGGACGAAGAGGCGTTCTGCGATGCGGCGTGTTGGCTGTTGGAAGAGCGCGAAACCTTGCGCTGCGTGCGGCTTAATGCGCGTCAGCATGCGAGTCGCCAAGGGTGGGCAGCGATTATCGAACAGTTTGAAGGGCAGTTGCGCGGGGCTTGTGTGGGGGAGCAGGTGGTTCCTGGTGCAGCGACCTTACCCTGAATCCTGGGTGACATTGAGTCAGTCTTCGCGAGCAAGCCCGCTCCCACATTCGACCGAGTTTCTACATGCAGAATACGGTTAATTGTGGGAGCGGGCTTGCTCGCGAAGGCGTCAGTCAAGGCGCCGCTTAAACCAGGGTCATCAACGCCTCACGACTGAACGGCAGGATGTCTTCTTCACGGCCGTCACGCACTTTCTGCGCCCAGTCCGGGTCCACCAGCAACGCGCGACCTACCGCCACCAGGTCGAACTCATCATTGTTCAAGCGCTCCAGCAGTTTTTCCAGGCTGGCCGGCTGCGCGATCTTGTCGGTGTTGACCATGAACTGCAGGAACTCGCCATCCAGGCCGACGCTGCCCACGGTGATGGTCGGTTTACCGGTAAGTTTGCGGGTCCAGCCGGCCAGGTTCAGCTCGGAACCGTCGAACTCCGGTTCCCAGAAACGGCGCGTCGAGCAGTGGAAAATATCCACGCCGGCGTCGGACAACGGCTTGAGGAACTCGCCCAGTGCTTCCGGGGTTTGTACCAGACGCGCGGTGTAATCCTGCTGCTTCCATTGAGAGAAACGGAAAATAATCGGGAAGCCTTCGCCGACCGCTGCACGCACCGCCTGGATCAGTTCAATGGCGAAACGCGAACGGTTGGCCAGGCTGCCGCCGTATTCGTCAGTGCGCTGGTTGCTGCCTTCCCAGAAGAACTGGTCCACGAGGTAGCCGTGGGCACCATGAATTTCTACGCCGTCCATGCCGATGCTTTGGGCATCTTTGGCGGCCTGGGCAAATGCGGCGATCACGTCCTGGATATCTTGCTGGGTCATGCCGTGAACCACGACCTGACCGTCCTTCAATTTCTCCGACGGACCGTAACCCGGCACGCTGGCGTCCGGCTCGGTGCCGATGCGGCGCACGCTGCCGACATGCCACAGCTGAGGAACGATCTTGCCGCCTTCAGCATGAACCGCGTCGACCACTTTTTTCCATCCGGCCAGCGCCGCTTCGCCGTAAAAATGCGGCACATTCGGGTAACCGTTGGAAGCCTTGTGGCCGACGGTGGTGCCTTCGGTGATGATCAAGCCAACGCCTGCAGCGGCGCGACGACGGTAGTACTCGATCACTTTGGAATTGGGAACGCCACCCGGCGAAAACGAGCGGGTCATCGGCGCCATGACGACGCGGGTCGGCAGTTCGAGAGTGCCGAGGTGGAACGGTTTGAACAGGGCTTTGACGGGCATGGGACGCTCCACGGGACATAGACTTTATGACGGCGATAATATGGAGAGTGCCAAGCATTGAACAGCACTATTGATTTAAGTGATTAAGGATTAGAAACGAAAAGATCGCAGCCTTCGGCAGCTCCTACGGGTGTACTCATTCCCCTGTAGGAGCTGCCGAAGGCTGCGATCTTTTGATCTTTCTCTTTAGCTCAGGGCTTTTTCGATCGCATGAACGACAGACGGATCATCCGGCGCCGTGCGCGGCGAGAACCGCGCCAGCACGCGACCATCCTTGCCCAGCAGGAATTTTTCGAAGTTCCAGGTAATGTCACCCGGGAATTCAGCACCCTCGCCCGCCAGCAGACGGTACAGCTGATGACGATCATGACCGTTGACTTCCAGCTTGCTGGACAACGGAAAACTCACGCCGTAGTTGAGGCTGCAAAACTCCTGAATCTCTTGCTCGGTACCCGGTTCCTGCCCGGCAAACTGGTTGCACGGCAGGCCGAGTACGCTGAAACCTTTGTCCTTGTATTGCTGGTAAAGGTTTTCCAGCGCCGCGTACTGTGGGGTCAAGCCGCATTTGGAGGCAACGTTGACCACCAGCACGACACGCCCCTTGAAAGGCGCCAGCGGTAGCTCCTGACCATCCAGGGCTGTCAATTTAAGGTCGTGAAAAGCACTCATGACGAACTCCAAATTCCCGTGTTCTTCTCGAAACAGCCACTTGGCGGTGTCACCAGGGACAGCCGCTGACTAAAAAGGCGCCCCTCGGGCGCCTCTCCAGTTCTCGAAAGCTTAGCGCAGAAAATCAGTGGTGATGGCCACCTTCGCCATGGACGTGACCATGAGCGATTTCTTCCTGGCTGGCATCACGGATGTCGATGATCTTGACCTGGAAATTCAGGCGCTGACCAGCCAACGGGTGGTTGCCGTCGACGGTGACATCGTCGCCGTCCAGATCGCGAATGGTGACGATCTGCATCTGGCCGTCCGGAGCGGATGCGTGGAACTGCATACCCACTTCCAGCTCGTCGACGCCTTCGAACATGCTGCGGCTCAGGGTGCTGACCAGTTCGGCAGCGTATTCGCCGTAGGCATCTTCAGGTTCTACGGCGACAGTCAGTTCGTCACCGACTGCTTTGCCTTCCAGAGCCTTTTCCAGGCCCGGAATGATGTTACCTGCGCCTTGCAGGTAGACCAGCGGCGCGCCGCCGGCGGAGCTGTCGATGACCTCACCAGCGTCGTTGGTCAGGGTATAGTCGATGGAGACAGCCTTATTGGCGGCGATCAGCATGGGGCGAGACCTTTTGCATAAGAATGAAGAATGGCCAAGTTTAGCGAAGCAATCGCCCGAAAGCGAACACAACCCGGACAGACGGGTGGCGGCGAAAGGCTCAACGGTCACAGGCTTCCATCAGGATGAGGACGGGCACTGGGTGGCCGAGCTTTCCTGCGGTCACACCCAACACCTTCGCCACCAGCCACCGTGGCAATCGCGCGCCTGGGTCCTGGACCCCGCGCAACGTATTGAAAAAATAGGCCAGCCCTTTGATTGCGGTTGGTGCGCACAAGGCTCGGTTAGCGATAACCTTGGCGACTGAATTTCGGTAAACGGCCAGACATAGGTCGTCACCATTGCCATGCACCTCCAGAGAATTCGCATGCAAACTTTTTTTATCGCGCCCACCGATTTTGGTGTGGGTCTGACCTCCATCAGCCTCGGGCTGGTGCGTACTCTTGAGCGGGCCGGCCTCAAGGTCGGCTTTTTCAAACCGATTGCCCAGCCGCATCCGGGTGACACCGGGCCTGAACGGTCCACTGAACTGGTGGCGCGCACTCACGGTTTGAAACCGCCTCAGCCGCTCGGTCTGGCGCACGTCGAGCGCATGCTCGGCGACGGTCAGCTGGATGAGTTGCTCGAAGAAATCATCACCCTCTATCAGCAGGCTGCTGTCGGAAAAGATGTGCTGATTGTCGAAGGCATGGTCCCGACCCGCAGCGCCAGTTACGCCGCACGGGTCAATTTGCATTTGGCGAAAAGCCTCGACGCCGAAGTGATCCTGGTCTCGGCGCCGGAAAACGAAGTGCTGACTGAACTGTCCGGCCGCGTGGAGTTGCAGGCGCAATTGTTTGGCGGTCCGAAAGACCCGAAAGTCCTCGGCGTGATCCTCAACAAGGTCAAAACCGACGAGAGCATGGAAGCCTTTGCCTCGCGCTTGAAAGAGCATTCGCCATTGCTGCGCAGTGGCGATTTCCGTCTGTTGGGTTGCATCCCGTTCCAGCCGGAATTGAACGCCCCACGCACTCGCGACGTCGCCGATCTGATGGGCGCGCAAATTCTCAATGCCGGTGATTACGAGACCCGGCGCATGACCAAAATCATCATCTGCGCCCGTACCATGCGCAACACCGTGGAGCTGCTCAAGCCCGGCGTGTTGGTGGTGACACCCGGTGATCGCGACGACATCATCCTCGCCGTCAGCCTCGCGGCCATGAACGGCGTGCCGCTGGCCGGCCTGTTGCTGACCAGCGACACCCTGCCCGACCCGCGCATCATGGACCTGTGCCGTGGAGCCTTGCAGGCCGGCCTGCCGGTGTTGTCGGTGAGCACCGGTTCCTACGACACCGCCAACCAGTTGAACGGTTTGAACAAGGAAATCCCGATCGACGACCGCGAGCGCGCGGAGATCATCACCGATTTCGTTGCCAGCCACCTCGACGCCAAGTGGCTGCACCAACGCTGCGGCACGCCACGGGAAATGCGCCTGTCGCCCGCCGTGTTCCGTTATCAATTGATCCAGCGCGCCCAGGCTGCCAACAAACGCATCGTCCTGCCCGAAGGCAGCGAGCCGCTGACCGTGCAAGCCGCAGCGATCTGTCAGGCACGCGGCATTGCCCGTTGCGTGCTGCTGGCGAAACCGGCGGACGTCGAAGCCGTCGCTCGCGCCCAAGGCATCGAGCTGCCGCCGGGGCTGGAAATCCTCGACCCGGACCTGATTCGCGAGCGCTACGTCGAGCCGATGGTCGCCCTGCGCAAAACCAAAAGCCTCAACGCGCCGATGGCCGAGCAGCAACTGGAAGACACCGTGGTGATCGGCACCATGATGCTGGCGCTGGATGAAGTCGACGGCCTCGTGTCGGGGGTCATTCACTCCACCGCCAACACCATCCGCCCGGCCCTGCAGCTGATTAAAACGGCGCCGGGCTGCACGTTAGTGTCGTCGGTATTCTTCATGCTGTTTCCTGAAGAAGTGCTGGTCTACGGCGACTGCGTGATGAACCCGCACCCGAGCGCCAGCGAACTGGCCGAGATCGCGCTGCAAAGCGCCGACTCGGCAGCCGCCTTCGGCATCACCCCGCGCGTGGCGATGATCAGCTACTCCAGCGGTGAATCGGCCAGCGGCGAAGAAGTCGAAAAGGTTCGCGAAGCGACATTGCTCGCCCACGAGCAACAAAACTCGCTACTGATCGACGGCCCATTGCAATACGACGCCGCCGCCAACGAAACCGTTGCCCGGCAACTGGCGCCGAACAGCCAAGTGGCCGGTCGCGCCACAGTGTTCGTGTTCCCCGACCTGAACACCGGCAACACCACCCACAAAGCCGTGCAGCGCAGCGCCGACTGCGTCAGCCTCGGGCCGATGCTGCAAGGCCTGCGCAAACCGGTGAACGACCTGCCGCGCGGCGCGCAAGTCGACGACATCGTCTACACCATCGCGTTGACCGCGATTCAAGCTGCCAACCGACCTTTGGATCTTTAAATGCTGGATTCCCTACCTGCACCGCTGCGAGGCGTCATTGCCTCGCTGCTGTTGGCACTGAACACGATTGCCTGCTGCACACCGCTGTTCATCGTGGCGATTTTCAAACTGCTGCTGCCCTTCCCCGCCGCCCAGCGTTTTACCGATTGGCTGATGAGCCACATCCACGAAGCCTGGATCAGCAACAACAAAGCGTGGATGGACTTGCTCGGACACACACGCTGGAAACTCAGCAGCCTGGAAGGCCTGGACTATCAGCACTCGTATTTGATCACCAGCAACCACCAGAGCTGGGTCGACATCATGGTGTTGCAGTACGTGCTGAACCGGAAGATTCGCCCGCTGAAGTTCTTCCTCAAACAGGAACTGATCTGGGTGCCGGTGATTGGTCTGGCGTGGTGGGCGCTCGGTTTTCCGTTCATGAAGCGCTACTCCAAGGCCTACCTGGAGAAGCACCCGGAGAAGAAAGGCAAAGACCTGGAAACCACCCGCAAGACCTGCGACAAGTTCCGCCATAACCCGGTGGGAATTTTCAACTTCGTCGAAGGCACGCGTTTCACCGAAGGCAAGCATGCCCAGCAGAAATCGCCGTTCCGTCACTTGCTCAAACCGAAGGCGGGCGGCATCGCGTTTGTGCTGGATGCCATGGGTGAGCAACTGGAAGCCATCGTCAACGTGACCATTCACTATCCGGCCGGCCGGCCCGGTTATTGGGATTTGCTCTGTGGGAACGTGAAGGACGTGGTGGTGCACTTTCAGGAGCTGAAGATTCCGCCGCAGTTCATCGGCAAGAACTATGACCAGGACGGCGAGTATCGATTGCAGTTTCAGGGCTGGATCAACCAGTTGTGGGATGACAAGGATGCGTTGCTGGACCAGATGCACCGCGAGTATCCAGCGAAGTAGTCCGGCGTCTATACCGGCCTCTTCGCGAGCAAGCCCGCTCCCACAGTGGATTTTTGTCGTACAAAAAATTTGTGTCTCATGAAGATCCACTGTGGGAGCGGGCTTGCTCGCGAAGGCGTCCGACCGAACACAAAAAAACCCGCCGATGATCACTCATCGGCGGGTTTTTTATTAACGGCTAACGCTTAGATCGCGCCACGCTTGCGCAGCAGATCCAGCACTTGCTTGACGCTTTCTTCCAGCGACAGCGACTGGGTATCGACCACGAGGTCGGCGTCCAGCGGCACGTCGTACGGGAAGGAATCACCCGGGATGTTGTCCCCGGCCGCCGCGTACAGGCCTTGTGGGTCACGCTCGGCACAGACCGTCGGAGAGGCCTGGACGTAGACCGTCAGCAGACGTTCCTTGCCGATCAGTTCCCTGGCCTGTTCACGTCCTTCGGCACTCGGCGCAACAAACGCTGCCAGCGTCAGCAACCCGGCTTCGTTGAACTGACGCGCAACGTGCGCCGCACGACGCCAGTTCTCGGTACGCCCGGCGCGATCCTGTGGCAGACCTTTGTTCAGATCGTGACGCAGGTTCTGACCATCGAGTACAAACACCGCACGGCCCATGTCGAACAGCTTGCGTTCAACCGCGTAGGCCAGGGTGCTTTTGCCGGCGCCCGACAAGCCGCTGAACAACACGGTGGCCGGTTGCTGGCCGAAGCGCTGCACGCGTTCTTCGGTGGCTACATGGGCAAGCTTGCCGTGGTGAGTGCTGCTGCCATGGCTCAACGGCTGAGCGATGATCATGCCGGCCGCGACGGTGCCATTGGTCAAACGATCGATGACGATGAACGAACCGGTGGTGCGGTTGCTCGCGTAACCGTCCAGTGCGATGGCGGCGTCGAGGCTGACCTTGACCCGACCGATCTCGTTCAGCTGCAACGAGCTGGCCGGCCCTTCTTCCAGAGTGTTCACATCAACGCGGTTGACGATGCTGGTAATCGAACCCGGCACATAAGACGTGGCGCGCTTGATGTCGTATTTCTTGCCCGGCAGCATCGGTTCTTCGGCCATCCACACCAGCATGGCGTCGAAGGCGTCAGTCACTTGCGGCAGGTTGTCGGCGTGCACCAGCAAGTCGCCGCGGGAGATGTCGATCTCGTCTTCCATGGTCAGCGTTACAGCCTGACCCGGTCCTGCGTGCTCCAGCTCACCTTCGAAGGTGACGATGGATTTCACGCGGCTGCTCTTGCCCGACGGCAGCACAACGACTTCGTCGCCCTTGTGCACGACGCCGCTGGCCAGGGTGCCGGCGAAACCACGGAAGTTCAGGTTCGGACGGTTGACGTACTGCACCGGGAAACGCAGGTCGGTGTAGTTGCGGTCGTTGGCAATCTCGACGGTCTCGAGAATTTCCATCAGCGACTGGCCGGTGTACCACGGCGAGCGCTCGGACTTGTTCACCACGTTGTCGCCTTTCAGCGCCGACATCGGCACGAAGGCCATGGTGGTCGGTTTGAAGGCGATGCCTTCGGCGAACTTCAGGTAATCGGCCTTGATCGACTCGAAGACTGTTTCGTCGAAGCCATTGAGGTCCATCTTGTTGATGGCAACAACGATGTGTTTGATGCCGAGCAACGAGGCAATGAAGCTGTGGCGACGGGTCTGGGTCTGCACGCCGTAACGGGCGTCGACCAGGATGATCGCCAGGTCACAGGTGGACGCACCGGTGGCCATGTTGCGGGTGTACTGCTCATGGCCAGGGGTATCGGCAATGATGAATTTGCGTTTGGCGGTGGAGAAATAACGGTAAGCGACATCGATGGTGATGCCCTGCTCACGCTCGGCCTGCAGGCCGTCGACCAGCAATGCCAGGTCGATGTCATCGCCAGTGGTGCCGACTTTTTTCGAGTCGCGGGTAATGGCTTCCAGGTGATCTTCGTAGATCATTTTGGAGTCGTGCAGCAGGCGCCCGATCAGGGTGCTCTTGCCGTCGTCGACGTTGCCACAGGTCAGAAAGCGCAGCATTTCCTTGCGTTCGTGCTGGCCCAGGTAGGCGAGGATGTCCTCGCTGATCAAATCAGATGCGTGCGACATGACAACCCCTTAGAAATAACCCTGACGTTTCTTTTCTTCCATCGAGCCTGCGCCATCGTGATCGATGACCCGGCCCTGGCGTTCGGAAGTTCGCGTCAGGAGCATTTCCTGAATGATGTCGGTCAGGCTGGTGGCCTCGGACTCGACCGCACCGGTCAGCGGGTAGTCGCCGAGCGTACGGAAGCGGACCTTCTTCTTGACGATGCGCGCCTTGTCTTCATCGCTCAGGTGATTGAGCAGGCGTTCGTCGTCGATCATGATCCAGGTGCCATTCATCTCGATAACGTCGCGCTCGGCGGCGAAATACAGCGGCACAATCGGGATGCCTTCGAGGTAGATGTACTGCCAGATGTCCAGTTCGGTCCAGTTCGACAACGGGAAAACACGGATCGATTCGCCCTTGTTGACCTTACCGTTGTAGACGTTCCACAACTCGGGACGCTGGTTTTTCGGGTCCCAGCGGTGCTTCGTATCGCGGAAGGAATACACGCGCTCTTTGGCACGGGACTTCTCTTCGTCACGACGGGCACCACCGAAAGCGGCATCGAAACCGTACTTGTCGAGGGCCTGCTTGAGGCCTTCGGTTTTCATGATGTCAGTGTGCTTGGCGCTACCGTGGGTCAGCGGGTTGATGCCCTGCGCGACGCCATCGGGGTTCACGTGCACGATCAGGTCCAGGCCGAGTTCTTCGACCATGCGATCGCGGAACGCGTACATTTCCTTGAACTTCCACCGGGTGTCGACGTGCATCACCGGGAACGGCAGTTTGCCGGGGAAGAATGCCTTGCGCGCAAGGTGCAGCATCACGGCGGAGTCTTTACCGACGGAGTACAGCATCACCGGGTTATCGAACTCGGCGGCGACCTCGCGGATGATGTGGATGCTTTCGGCCTCCAGCTGTTTCAGATGCGTCAGTTTGTCGACCATGGCTACTCACGAAAACGATCTTATGGACGGCCAGCGGGCCGTGTTCGAGCGGGGAATCCTAGCACAGCGACCTCTTCTAATCAGGACGTGAGCTAGATCGAAAGGGTATATGAATATACCCCCTCGTTTGGGCTACGGTCTCTGTAGGAGCTGCCGAAGGCTGCGATCTTTTGACTTTGATTTTCAAGATCAAAAGATCGCAGCCTTCGGCAGCTCCTACACAGGGGAATGCATTAGTTCAGGAAATCAGATGGGGTTCGGGCAATCGATGAAGATGTGCTCAAGGGCAAAACGCCGCGCCAGATAATCGCCCAGGGCCTGCACGCCATAACGCTCGGTGGCGTGATGGCCGGCGGCGATGAAGCTGATGTCGTTTTCCCGGGCGCTGTGAAAGGTCTGCTCGGACGCCTCACCGCTGAGGTACAAGTCGACGCCAGCCAGCACGGCCTGATCGATGTAACCCTGACCGCCACCGGTGCACCAGCCAACGCGGCGAATCATCTCGCTGCCTTCGATCAGCAACGGCTCGCGACCCATGACTTCTTGTACGCGACGGGCAAAATCGCGGGCCGTCACCGGCTCGCTCAATGAACCGACCAGGCCGACAACTTTGAGATTGTCCGGGTCCAATGGGCCTTCCACAGTGATATCGAGCTGACGTGCCAGTTGAACGTTATTGCCGACTTCCGGGTGCAGATCCAGCGGCAGATGGTAGGACAATAGACTGATATCGTGCTTGAGCAGGGTTTTCAACCGACGCTGCTTCATGCCGGTGATGCACGGATTCTCGCCCTTCCAGAAGTAGCCGTGATGCACCAGCACCAGATCGGCGCTGGCTTCCACTGCGGCGTCGAGCAACGCCTGGCTGGCGGTGACGCCACTGACGATGCGCATGACCTGCGGCCGGCCTTCGACCTGCAACCCGTTGGGGCAGTAATCGGCAATCTTTGCACTGTTAAGGTAACGGTCGGCTTCTTCGACCAGGGTGCTCAGGGCGACGGCCATAAAAGACTCCTAAATATCCCGTTCAGAGGCACGCTTCGCCTCGTATAATGCGCGACATTATGGGCGGTCTCATACCGCCTGCAACCTCTCAGGACGTGCTTAATGCTCAAGGCGCTGCGTTTTTCCGGCTGGCCGCTGTTGGCCGGCGTGCTTATTGCTCTGTTAATCATCCAGCGTTACCCGCAGTGGGTCGGGCTCCCAAGCCTTGACGTCAACATGCAGCAAGCCCCGCAAACCACCACCATGCAACAAGGCCCCGTGTCCTATGCCGACGCGGTGACCATGGCCGCACCGTCGGTGGTCAACCTGTACACCACCAAAGTCATCAACAAACCGAACCATCCGCTGTTCGAGGATCCGCAGTTCCGCCGCTTCTTCGGCGACAACTCGCCCAAACAGAAACGCATGGAGTCGAGCCTCGGCTCCGGCGTGATCATGAGCCCGGAAGGTTACCTGCTGACTAACAACCACGTGACCACCGGTGCCGACCAGATCGTGGTGGCGCTCAAGGACGGTCGTGAAACCCTGGCCCGAGTGATCGGCAGCGACCCGGAAACCGACCTTGCAGTACTGAAAATTGATCTGAAGAACTTGCCATCGATCACTGTCGGGCGTTCCGACAACATCCGCATCGGCGACGTAGCCCTGGCCATTGGCAACCCGTTCGGTGTCGGCCAGACCGTGACCATGGGCATCATCAGCGCCACCGGGCGCAATCAGCTGGGCTTGAACAACTACGAAGACTTCATTCAGACCGACGCTGCGATCAACCCCGGCAACTCCGGCGGTGCGCTGGTGGATGCCAACGGCAACCTGACCGGCATCAACACGGCGATCTTCTCCAAGTCCGGCGGTTCGCAGGGCATCGGTTTCGCAATCCCGGTGAAACTGGCCATGGAAGTGATGAAGTCGATTATCGAGCACGGCCAGGTGATTCGCGGCTGGCTCGGTATCGAAGTGCAGCCGTTGAGCCAGGAACTGGCGGAATCGTTTGGCCTGTCGGGGCGCCCGGGCATTGTGGTCGCGGGGATTTTCCGTGACGGTCCGGCGCAGAAGGCCGGCCTGCAACTGGGTGACGTGATTCTCAGCATCGATGGCGAACCGGCCGGCGATGGTCGTCGTTCGATGAACCAGGTCGCGCGGATCAAACCGACCGACAAGGTCACGATCCAGGTGATGCGCAACGGCAAAGAGCTCAAGCTCACCGCCGAGATCGGTTTGCGCCCGCCGCCGGCGCCAGTCAAAGAGAAAGAAGAAGAGTAAATGTTGCAGGGCACACCACGAGCAAGACTTAAGGTCGGTGTTGCCCCATTCGCGAGCAAGCCCGCTCCCACACTGGATCTTCGGTGAACACATTATTTGTGAGCACCGAAGATCCAGTGTGGGAGCGGGCTTGCTCGCGAAGGCGACTCAGAGGTCGCCGAGGCCGTCGATCAACGCCTGATTCTGCTCCGGCGTGCCAATCGAGATCCGCAGGAACTGGGCAATCCGTTCCTGCTTGAAGTGCCGAACGATCACACCCTGCTCGCGCAACTTTGCAGCCAACCCAGCCGCATCGTGTTTCGGATGACGGGCGAAGATGAAGTTCGCCGCCGACGGCAACACTTCAAAGCCCTTCGCTTCCAGCTGCCCGATCACCTTATCGCGACTCTCAATCACCAACCGGCACGTCTTGTCGAAGTGCTCACGATCCTCGAACGCCGCCGCAGCTCCCACAATCGCCAGACGATCCAGCGGATAGGAGTTGAAGCTGTTCTTGATCCGCTCCAGCGCCTCGATCAGGTCCGGATGCCCCACCGCCAGCCCCACTCGCAGGCCGGCCAGCGAACGGGACTTGGACAGGGTCTGGGTCACCAGCAGGTTCGGATAACGATCCACCAGGCTGATCGCCGTCTCACCGCCGAAATCGATGTAAGCCTCATCCACCACGACCACTGAATCCGGGCTGGCCTTGAGAATTTGCTCTACAGCATCCAGCGCCAACAGACAGCCAGTCGGTGCGTTCGGGTTAGGGAAGATGATCCCGCCGTTCGGCTTGGCATAGTCCGCCGGGTTGATCTGGAACTGCTCGTCCAGCGGCACCGCGTCGAAGGCGATGCCGTACAACCCGCAGTAAACCGGATAGAAGCTGTAGCTGATGTCCGGGAACAGCAGCGGCTGATCGTGCTGCAGCAAACCGTGAAAGATGTGCGCCAGGACTTCATCGGAACCATTGCCGAGAAACACCTGATTGCTCTGCACGCCGTAGTACTGGGCGACCGCTTGCTTGAGCAGGTCGCTGTTCGGGTCCGGGTACAGACGCAGGTTGTCATTCAGTTCGGCCTGCATCGCCGCCAAGGCTTTTGGCGATGGACCGTACGGGTTTTCGTTGGTGTTGAGCTTCACCAGCTTCGCCAGTTTCGGCTGCTCGCCCGGCACATAAGGCACCAGATTCTTGACGAACGGGCTCCAGAATTTACTCATGTTCAGTTCCCCTGCCCTTGTGAAGAGTCTTCGTCAAGGATGCGGTATTCGGCGCTCCGCGCGTGGGCGGTCAGCGACTCGCCACGGGCCAGCACGGAAGCGGTTTTGCCCAGTTCCGACGCACCCTGCTCGGAGCAGAAGATGATCGACGAACGCTTCTGGAAGTCGTACACACCCAGCGGCGAGGAGAAACGCGCGGTGCCGGAGGTTGGCAACACGTGGTTCGGACCTGCGCAGTAGTCGCCCAACGCTTCGGAGGTGTGACGGCCCATGAAGATCGCGCCAGCGTGGCGAATCTTCGGCAGCCAGGCCTGCGGATCAGCAACGGACAACTCAAGGTGTTCCGGTGCGATGCGGTTGGCCACTTCGATGGCTTGGTCCATGTCGCGGACCTTGATCAGCGCGCCACGGCCATTGATCGACGTTTCGATGATCTCGGCGCGTTCCATGGTCGGCAGCAGTTTAGCGATGCTGGCGGCGACCTTGTCGAGGAACTCGGCGTCCGGGCTGACCAGAATCGCCTGGGCGTCTTCGTCGTGCTCGGCTTGGGAGAACAGGTCCATGGCGATCCAGTCCGGATCAGTCTGGCCGTCGCATACCACGAGGATTTCGGATGGGCCGGCGATCATGTCGATGCCGACCTGGCCGAACACGTGGCGCTTGGCGGTGGCGACGTAGATGTTGCCCGGACCGACCACTTTGTCGACCTTCGGCACGCTTTCGGTGCCGTAAGCCAGCGCGGCGACCGCTTGAGCGCCGCCGATGGTGAACACGCGGTCGACGCCGGCGATGCAGGCTGCGGCCAACACCAGCTCGTTGATTTCGCCACGAGGCGTCGGCACCACCATGACCACTTCGGTCACACCGGCCACCTTAGCCGGAATCGCGTTCATCAGTACCGAGGACGGATAAGACGCCTTGCCGCCCGGTACGTACAGACCGGCGCGATCCAGCGGCGTGACCTTCTGGCCCAGCACGGTGCCGTCGGCTTCGGTGTAGCTCCAGGAATCCTGTTTCTGTTTCTCGTGGTAGCTGCGTACTCGGGACGCGGCTTTTTCCAGCGCTTCACGCTGCGGCACGGTGATTCGGGTCAGGGCCAGTTCCAGGCGTTCACGAGGCAGGATCAGTTCCGCCATGGACGCGACCTGCAGGCCGTCGAACTTCTGGGTGAATTCCACCAGCGCCGCATCGCCACGCTCGCGCACGGCCTTGATGATATCCAGCACCCGCTGATTGACCGAGTCGTCAGACACACTTTCCCAGCTCAGCAGATGATCCAGATGATGTGCGAAATCCGGGTCAGCAGCGTTGAGTCGGCGAATTGCAGTCGGTGCGGTCATAGCGAGAGCCTCATAGGAATGGCAAAAACTCAGGCGCCCTAACTTAGCAGTCGTTTCCGCTTGGGCACCTGAGAATTCTGGCTATGAGGCGGATAGACGGGCGCGACTTAACGTCGCGCAGGTGAATCAGCCGCGGTGTCGAGACTCCACTGCCTTGCGCAGGGTGTCGATCAACGCCTGGATACGGGCGTGCTGCATTTTCATCGAAGCCTTGTTCACGATCAGCCGGGAGCTGATGTCGGCAATGAAATCCTGGGGTTCCAGACCATTGGCGCGCAGGGTGTTGCCGGTATCGACCACGTCGATGATCTTGTCTGCCAGACCGATCAGCGGCGCCAGTTCCATCGAGCCATAGAGCTTGATGATGTCGACCTGACGGCCCTGTTCGGCGTAGTAGCGCTTGGCAACGTTGACGAATTTGGTCGCCACACGCAGGCGGCCCTTGGGCTCGACATCGCCGACACGGCCGGCGGTCATCAGCTTGCAGAGGGCAATTCTCAGGTCCAATGGCTCGTACAAACCCTGGCCGCCGTATTCCATCAGCACATCTTTACCGGCGACGCCCAGGTCAGCGGCACCATGTTCGACGTAAGTCGGCACATCGGTGGCGCGCACGATCAGCAGACGCACATCGGCCTGAGTCGTGGGGATGATCAGCTTGCGGCTCTTGTCCGGATTCTCGGTCGGCACGATGCCCGCTTCAGCCAGAAGCGGCAGGGTGTCGTCAAGGATGCGGCCCTTGGACAGTGCGATGGTCAACATGGGAAACGTCAGTCCTTATCAAGGTACTCATGCCCGGTCGCAAATGGCGCCGGACACACATCGAGCCTGAAACAGGCTCGACTTGAAACGAAATCAACGGGCGCGTCCCTGCGCCCATGCAGCAGAAACTAGCCCGGTACGCGGCGGATCTTGGCGCCGAGCATCTGCAGTTTCTCTTCGATGCACTCGTATCCACGGTCGATGTGGTAGATGCGGTCGATCAGGGTGTCACCTTCAGCGATCAACGCCGAGATCACCAGGCTGGCCGAAGCACGCAGGTCGGTGGCCATGACTGGCGCGCCCTTGAGCTTTTCGGTACCCGTGACGATGGCAGTGTTGCCTTCGACCTGGATCTTGGCGCCCATGCGGTGCAGTTCGTAAACGTGCATGAAGCGGTTTTCGAAGATCGTCTCGATCACGGCACCGGTGCCTTCGGCAATGGCGTTGAGGGAGATGAACTGCGCTTGCATGTCGGTCGGGAATGCCGGGTACGGAGCGGTGCGCACGTTAACGGCTTTTGGCCGTTTGCCGTGCATGTTCAGCTCGATCCAGTCTTCGCCGCAGGTGATTTCGGCACCCGATTCCTTGAGTTTCTCAAGAACGGCTTCGAGGATGGTCGGATCGGTGTCCTTGACCTTCACACGACCGCCGGTTACGGCAGCAGCGACCAGGTAGGTGCCGGTTTCGATACGGTCAGGCATCACTTTGTAAGTGGTCGGGTGCAGACGCTCAACACCATCAATGGTGATGGTGTCAGTGCCGGCGCCAGTGATCTTGGCGCCCATGGCGATCAGGAAGTTCGCCAGGTCGATGACTTCAGGC
Organism: Pseudomonas sp. F01002; assembly: GCF_004402115.1. Lineage (NCBI taxonomy): Bacteria > Pseudomonadati > Pseudomonadota > Gammaproteobacteria > Pseudomonadales > Pseudomonadaceae > Pseudomonas > Pseudomonas sp. F01002. Next base: position 77,237 of record NZ_SOPU01000027.1, read on the forward strand.
TCGCGAGCGGCGTTTGCCAGAACGCTGCGGCCCTTGGCCAGAGCGGCCGCCATCATGATGTTTTCGGTACCGGTCACACTGACGGTGTCGAAGAAGAAGTGCGCACCGCGCAGGCCACCTTCAGGCGCCTTGGCCTTGATGTAACCGCCTTCGACGTCGATGACCGCGCCCATGGCTTCGAGGCCACGAATGTGCAGGTCAACCGGACGCGAACCAATGGCGCAACCGCCAGGCAGTGCGACTTCGGCTTCACCGAAACGGGCAACCATCGGGCCCAGCACCAGGATCGACGCACGCATGGTTTTAACCAGTTCGTACGGAGCGATCAGGGTCTTGATGGTGCGCGGGTCGATTTCGACGCTGAGTTTCTCGTCGATCACCGGCTCGATGCCCATACGACCGAACAGCTCGATCATGGTGGTGATGTCGTGCAGGTGCGGCAGGTTCGCCACGGTCACCGGGCCATCACACAGCAGGGTTGCAGCCAGGATCGGCAGGGCAGAGTTCTTTGCCCCGGAGATGCGGATTTCGCCATCAAGACGAACGCCACCGGTAATTATCAATTTATCCATAAGAATCTCGACGCCCTTGGGCTCAGGTGCGCTCGGCCCAGGCCGCGCTGCTGAAAAATTTCATAGTGACCGCATGGATGCTGCCATCGGTGATCCATGGGTTCAAATGGGCATAGATCTGCTGCTGACGCTTCACCGGGCTCAACGCCGCCAGTTCATCGCTAATCACGTTCAGCTGAAAGTTGCAGCCTTCGCCCTCGACTTCTACTAGGGTTCCTGGCAGCTTTCCTTCAAGGAAGCTCTTCACTTCTACGGCCTGCATGCTCAACCTCAATCGGCGCCCTGTGCGCGCGGGTCGGACATCATACAAAAAAGCCCCGCGCCTGCGAACCCCGCGAAGCAGGACTCTGACGGGGGGCTTCTTTATAGATGCGGTTAGGGATGCGCCAACAACTCAGTCAATTCGCTGACCTGAGCGATTTCGCGCATGTCTTCTGGCATCTTGCGGATGCTCAGCGCCTTCCCGGCCGCCTCGGCATCACGCATGAAACACAGCAGCAACGACAAGCCGACACTGCTGGACTTCAACACAGCCGAGCAATCGACCACCAGTGCAGCGGCCTTGCTGGATTTAATCAGCGCCTGCCCCTGCTTGCGCAAGCCGGGGCCGGTGCGGTAATCCAGCATGCCGCTAAGCGTCAGCTCGCCGGATTCGCTCATGCGAATGGCCGACACACTCATTGAGCTTGCGTCTCGGTTGTTTGCTTCTGACTGGCTTCCTTGGCTTTGGCGACTTCCCCGGCCCAACCATTGATGGTCTTGTCCAGGTCATTGCCATTGCGCTGCATCGCATCAGCGAACTGATCACGGAACAGCTTGCCAATGTTAATGCCGTTGATGATCACGTTGCGCAGTTTCCACTCGCCACTGATCTTTTCGAGTGTGTAAGACACAGGATAGATCGCGCCGTTGCTGCCTTTGACCGTCATGGCAACGCTTGTACGATCTCCCGACTCATCCTTGGCAGGGTCGACGACGATCCCCTGATTGTTGTATTCGAGCAAAGCGTTGCCATAGAACTGGAACAGACCCTTTTTGAAGTTTTCTTCAAAGGTCTTCATTTGCGCAGGCGTGGCTTTGCGCGAGTATTTGACCGTCATGATGCTCTTGGAAATGCCCTCGGCATCCACAACAGGTCCGACGATGGTGTCCAGCGCGGCATAAAAGTCTTTCGGATCCTGCTTGTACTTCTCTTTATTGGCCGCCAGATCGGCAAGTAACCGATTGGTGGTGTCCTGTACCAGTTCGTGCGCGGAAGGCGCCGCCACGGCGTTAGCCATCAACGGCAGGGCCGCGAGTAATACCAACAGGCCACGTCGCAAGGTAGAGATCATTCAAAAGCTCCTCATTTGGCGTCTTTACTAACGGTATTGAGCAGAAACTTACCGATCAGGTCTTCGAGTACCAGCGACGACTGGGTGTCGTGGATGGTTCCACCATCCTTGAGCAAGCCTTCTTCGCCGCCCACGCTGAGACCGATGTACTTCTCGCCCAACAGTCCAGCGGTCAGGATAGATGCAGTGGAGTCAGTCGGCAGGTTATCTACGCGTTTTTCCAGCTGCATGGTCACTCGACCGGTGAAACTGTCGCGGTCCAGATCGATCGCAGTGACCTTGCCGATGGTCACACCGGCCATGGTCACTTTAGCTCTGACCGTCAAACCGGCGATATTGTCGAAATACGCATAAAGTTTATAAGTGTCGGTGGTTGCGCTCGGTGACAGACCACTCACCCGCAACGCCAGCAACAGCAAAGCCAGGATGCCAGCCAGCAAGAAAAGGCCGACACCGATTTCCAGGGTGCGGTTTTGCATCAGAAATCTCCAAACATCAAGGCGGTCAGAATAAAGTCCAGGCCGAGTACAGCCAAAGAGGCATACACCACGGTCTTGGTAGTGGCACGACTGATCCCCTCGGAAGTGGGCTCGCAGTCATAGCCTTGGAATACGGCGATCCAGGTCACGACAAAGGCGAAAACGATGCTTTTGATGATGCCGTTGAGCACATCGTCTGCAAAGGTCACGCTGTTCTGCATGTTGGACCAGTAGGAACCTTCATAGACACCCAGCCAGTCGACGGCCACCCACGAACCACCCCAGATTCCCACCACGCTGAAGATCATCGCCAGCACAGGCAGGGAAATGAAGCCGGCCCACAGGCGCGGGGCAATGATGTACTTGAGCGGGTCGACACCAATCATTTCCAGACTGGACAACTGCTCGGTGGACTTCATGTTGCCGATTTCGGCAGTCAATGCCGAACCAGCGCGCCCGGCGAACAACAATGCCGTGACCACGGGCCCCAGTTCGCGCAACAGCGTCAGCGCAACCATCTGGCCGACCGCCTGCTCCGAACCATAGCTGGATAGAATATTGAAGCCTTGCAGCGCCAGCACCATGCCGATGAATACCCCGGAGACCACGATGATCACCAGGGACATCACGCCCACCGAATGCAGTTGCTTGATCAGCAAGCCAAAACCGCCGCCAATGCCGCCACGGCCAAGCAAAGCATGGAACAGGAATATCGCGGAACGGCCGAACACCCCCAGCACGTCAATGCCAGAGTGGCCGAACCGGCGAACCCGTTCTATTAGTGAAATCTTGCGCATCAACGCTTCCCCAGAAGATCTGCGCGGTAATCCGTCGCTGGAAAGTGATAGGCGACCGGACCGTCGGGCTCGCCTGTCATGAATTGACGGATGCGTGGCTCCTGCGAGTTCATCAGCTCCTCGGGAGTGCCCTGCCCCAACACCTGGCCTTCGCCGACGACATAGATGTAGTCGGCGATGCTCGCGGTCTCGGCCAGGTCGTGGGAGACCACGATACTGGTGATGCCCAGCGCATCGTTGAGCAGGCGGATCAGGCGCACCAGTACGCCCATGGCGATGGGGTCCTGGCCGACAAAGGGCTCGTCATACATGAGGATCTGCGGATCGAGGGCAATCGCCCGGGCCAGCGCGACGCGACGCTTCATGCCGCCGGACAACTCGTCAGGCATCAGGTCGATGGCGCCACGCAAGCCCACGGCCTGCAATTTGAGCAGGACAATGTCCCGGATCATTTCTTCCGGCAGTTCGGTATGGACGCGTAGCGGAAAGGCGACGTTCTCGAACACATCGAGATCGGTGAACAGTGCACCACTCTGAAACAGCACGCCCATGTGCTTTCGCGCATCGAACAGATCACTGCGCGACAGTTTCGGCAGGTTCTGTCCATTGACCCAGACTTCGCCTTTGGTGGGCCGCAACTGTGCGCCCATCAGCCGCAACAGCGTAGTCTTGCCGCACCCGGAAGGCCCCATGATGCCGGTGACCTTGCCGCGCGGGATACGTATATCGACGTTATTGAAAATGCTGCGCGTTCCGCGCTTGAAGGACAGTCCCTTCAGCTCGACCGCGTAGGCTTTATCGGCACTCATCTAAACTCCTTGCGATGCAGCCTCTCACTCGGACGCCTGACTTTCTGGCGAAAGCACATACCTCCCGGGCAGGCCGAACTGGCGGCGAACTATATCACTGCAATGGCCAAGCGCCCAAGGCCCAAGCCGGGCCATGTTCAGCAACATGACGGGGTAAAAGCTTACATTTAAGGGTATTGGGTAACCGGGAATGACAAAGCGCGACGAACTTGCGTGAGGGTTTCGATCATTACCGTTATAATCGCCGCCTTTTCATCAGGCTATACGATTTCTGACATGAGCCAATCCAGCGACCTGATTCAATCTGCCCAACGCACCATCCGCCTCGAACTGGAAGCCGTACAAGGCTTGTTGCCCCGTATCGACGCAGATTTCGTACGCGCTTGCGAGATGATTCTGGCCAGCAAAGGGCGCGTGGTCGTGGTCGGCATGGGCAAATCGGGGCACATCGGCAACAAGATCGCCGCCACCCTGGCCAGTACCGGCACCACGGCCTTTTTCGTGCACCCGGCCGAAGCCAGCCACGGTGATATGGGCATGATCACCCGCGACGACATCATCCTGGCGCTGTCAAACTCCGGCTCCACCAATGAAATCGTCACCCTGCTGCCGCTGATCAAACGCCTGGGCATTCAATTGATCAGCATGACCGGCAACCCTGACTCACCGCTGGCGAAGGCTGCCGAGGTCAACCTCAACGTGCACGTCGAGCACGAAGCCTGTCCGCTCAACCTGGCACCGACCTCGTCGACCACTGCCGCGCTGGTCATGGGCGACGCCCTGGCCGTTGCGCTGCTGGAAGCCCGCGGTTTTACCGCTGAAGATTTCGCCTTTTCCCACCCCGGCGGCGCGCTTGGCCGACGCCTGCTGCTGAAAGTGGAAACCGTCATGCACGCCGGAGCAGAACTGCCCCAGGTGCAACGTGGCACGCTACTCAAGGACGCCTTGATGGAAATGACCCGCAAGGGCCTGGGCATGACCGCGATTGTGGAGGCCGACGGCAAACTGGCCGGGATCTTCACCGACGGCGACTTGCGCCGAACCCTTGACCGGACCATCGACATCCACCATACGACCATTGACGAGGTCATGACCGTTCACGGCAAGACCGCCCGTCCCGATATGCTGGCAGCCGAGGCCCTGAAAATCATGGAAGACCATCGAATCAATGCGCTGGTAGTGGTGGACAAGGAGGACCGTCCGATCGGCGCCTTCAACCTGTCCGATCTGCTGCGTGCAGGAGTAATGTGATGAGCACCGACCTGCTGCAACGCGGCAAGAACATCAAGCTGGCGGTTTTTGACGTCGATGGCGTACTGACCGATGGACGCCTGTACTTCCTCGAAGACGGCAGCGAATTCAAGACGTTCAACACCCTCGACGGCCAAGGCATCAAGATGTTGATGGCAGCCGGTGTGCAGACCGCTATCATCAGCGGCCGCAAGACCCCGGTGGTCGAGCGACGAGCGAAGAACCTCGGTATTCCACACGTGTACCAGGGGCGCGAAGACAAACTGGTGGTGCTCGACGAGCTTCTCGCCCAACTCAACCTAAGCCATGAGCAAGTTGCCTATCTCGGCGACGACCTGCCAGACCTGCCGGTGATTCGCCGCGTCGGCCTGGGCATGGCGGTGGCAAACGCTGCCAGTTTCGTCCGTGAACACGCCCACGGCATCACCCAGGCCCGCGGTGGCGAGGGTGCCGCTCGCGAATTCTGCGAATTGATCCTGCGCGCGCAGGGCCGCCTTGATGCGGCAAACGCCGCGTACCTGTGAGCCAACTATGCTGAGCAAAAAGTTTCGCAAATTCCTGGTGTTCGGTTGCATCGCAGCGATATTCGCGGCGGTCGGCTACTGGAACATCAGCCCGGAACGCTTCCTCGATCAGCCGGTGGCAAAGATCGATGAAACTGCGATCGACTATTACGCGATCAACGCCCACAGCGTGCAATACCTGCCGGACGGCAAACTGCAATACGAAATGACGTCCGACAAGGTTGAACACCTGAAAGCCACCGAAGTGACGCTGTTGACCAATCCCGACCTGAACATGTTCCGCGGCACCGAGTTTCCGTGGCATATCCAGAGCGAGCACGGCGAAGTGAATCCCGACGGCACTCAGGTCGAACTGATTGACTCGGTGCGCATCACGCGCTTCGACGAGAAAAACCGCAAGACCCTGATTACCAGCACCCGCATGACAGTGTTCCCGCAGCAGCAATATGCGCAGACCGAGCAACCCGTTAGAATCGACGGCGCTGGTGGTGTGTCGACTGGCAAGGGAATGAAAGCGTATTTGAAAGAAAGCAGGATACACCTGCTATCGAACGTAAGAGGACAGTATGAGGCTCGTTAAAACCCTCCCTATTTTGCTCGGTCTGAGCGCAGCACTGGGAAGCGTGAGCGCCTGGGCTCTGCCGACCGATCAAGCGCAGCCTATCCGCATCCAGGCCGACGACGCCCAGCTGGACGACAAGAATGGCATTGCCACCTATAAAGGTGACGTGATCATCACTCAGGGCTCGATGATCGTTAAAGGCAATACTGTGACCATCACCCGCACCCCGACCGGCGACATCGACGTGGTGACTTCGGTGGGCAACCTCGCCTATTTCGAGCAACTGCAAACCCAGGGCGACACCAAGCCTGTTCAGGGCTGGGGAGTGACTATTCAGTACCACGCCTCGCAAAACCGGGTCGTACTGATCGATCGTGCCAAAGTCATCGACAAGGACAACAACGTCACCCAAGGCGAGAAAATCGTCTACGACACGGTCAAAAAGCTTGCGAGCGCCGGTCGCGCGACGGGCAACAAGGTCACCGAGTCGCGTCCGCGCATTGACATGGTGATCCAGCCGAAGAAGAAAACCGACGAGCAAAAGGCCCAGTAATGGCAACTCTGAAAGCTCAGCATCTGGCCAAGAGCTACAAGAGCCGCCAGGTCGTGCGCGATGTCAGCCTGTCGATCGACAGCGGTCAGATCGTCGGCCTGCTGGGTCCCAACGGCGCCGGCAAGACCACCTGCTTTTACATGATTGTCGGTCTGGTACAGGCCGATCAGGGTCGCGTACTGATTGACGACATGGATGTCAGCCACCAGCCTATGCACGGTCGTGCGAAGGCCGGTATCGGCTATCTTCCGCAAGAAGCATCGATCTTCCGCAAACTCTCGGTAGCCGACAACATCATGGCGATTCTCGAGACCCGCAAGGAACTCGACAAGGCCGGTCGTCGCAAAGAGCTGGAAAGCCTGCTGCAGGAATTCCACATCAGCCACATTCGCGACAACCTCGGCATGAGCCTGTCCGGTGGTGAACGCCGCCGTGTGGAAATCGCCCGGGCACTGGCCACCAACCCGAAATTCATCCTGCTCGACGAACCATTCGCCGGCGTGGACCCGATTTCGGTGGGCGACATCAAACAGATCATCTATCACCTCAAGGCCAAGGGCATTGGCGTGCTGATCACTGACCACAACGTCCGTGAAACCCTGGATATCTGCGAAACCGCCTACATCGTCAACGATGGCCAGCTGATCGCCGAAGGTGACTCTGCCACCATCCTGGCCAACGACCTGGTCAAGGAAGTGTATCTGGGCCATGAGTTCCGCCTGTAAGCACTGAGGTGTCTGGCTGGTTGCTCGGGCGCTTGTCTCGATAAAAAATCAACATTTTTTTATTGTTACAGCGCTCTAGGCAAACGCTGCAGTTTCGGGCATATAATTTGCTTATGTTTGGCGCTCCGGCGCCCTGTAGTGGATGGCGCATGTGCGCCGGCGAATAAGGTGTTAAGCCCCTGCCATGAAACCATCGCTAGTCTTGAGAATGGGCCAGCAGCTGACGATGACACCGCAGCTGCAACAGGCCATCCGCCTGCTCCAATTGTCGACCCTGGACCTGCAACAGGAAATCCAGGAGGCCCTGGAGTCCAATCCGATGCTCGAACGCCAGGAAGAAGGCGACGACTTCGATAACGCCGACCCCTTGGCCGATAAAGCCGAACAGCAACCCAACGTCGACATTCAGGAACCTTCCTACCAGGAAACCGCCCCGACGGTGGATAACCTCGAGGAAGGCGACTGGAACGAGCGCATCCCCAATGAACTGCCCGTCGATACCGCGTGGGAAGACGTCTATCAGACCAGCGCCAGCAGCCTGCCGAGCAACGATGACGACGAGTGGGACTTCACCACCCGGACATCGGCCGGCGAAAGCCTGCAAAGCCACCTGCTGTGGCAACTGAACCTGGCCCCGATGTCCGACACCGATCGCCTGATCGCCGTGACCCTGATCGACTGCATCAACAATCAGGGCTACCTGGACGAAACCCTCGAGGAGATTCTCGAAGCCTTCGACCCGGAACTGGACATCGAACTGGACGAAATCGAAGCCGTCCTGCACCGCATCCAGCAATTCGAACCCGCTGGCATCGGTGCCCGCAATCTGGGCGAATGCCTGCTGCTGCAATTGCGTCAGTTGCCCGCCAAGACGCCCTGGCTGGTCGAGGCCAAACGCCTGGTCACCGACTATATCGACCTGCTCGGCAGCCGCGATTACAGCCAGCTGATGCGTCGCATGAAGCTCAAGGAAGACGAACTGCGCCAAGTGATTGAACTGGTGCAGAGCCTCAACCCGCGCCCAGGCTCGCAAATCGAGTCCAGCGAAGCCGAATACGTCGTTCCTGACGTGATCGTACGCAAGGACAACGAACGCTGGCTGGTGGAGCTGAACCAGGAATCCGTGCCACGACTGCGGGTCAATGCTCAATACGCCGGTTTCGTGCGCCGCGCCGACACTAGCGCCGACAACACCTTCATGCGCAATCAGTTGCAAGAGGCCCGCTGGTTCATCAAGAGCCTGCAAAGCCGCAACGAAACCCTGATGAAAGTAGCCACTCAGATCGTCGAGCATCAACGCGGCTTTCTTGAATACGGCGACGAAGCCATGAAACCGCTGGTCCTGCATGACATCGCCGAAGCGGTGGGCATGCACGAGTCGACGATTTCACGGGTGACCACGCAGAAATTCATGCATACCCCACGGGGCATATATGAACTGAAATACTTTTTCTCCAGCCACGTCAGCACCTCCGAGGGCGGTGAATGCTCGTCCACGGCGATCCGCGCGATCATCAAAAAACTGGTTGCCGCGGAAAATCAGAAAAAGCCGTTGAGTGACAGCAAGATCGCTGGTTTACTGGAGGCACAAGGCATTCAGGTGGCTCGCCGCACCGTCGCCAAGTACCGCGAATCCCTCGGGATCGCGCCTTCGAGCGAACGCAAGCGGTTGATGTAGAGCCACGCCACAGCGTTCCAGTGGCAGGCATTTCTGCCTGCCGCTTTATGCACTGGCAACGAAGGAGAAGCTGTATGCAAGTCAACATCAGTGGACACCAACTGGAAGTGACCGAACCTCTTCGCACCTACATCGGCGAAAAACTCGAACGATTAGAGAGGCATTTCGACAAGATCACCAACGTGCAAGTCACGATGACGGTCGAAAAGCTCAAGCAGAAAATCGAAGCCACGCTGCATATTCCCGGCAATGAAGTGGTCGCAAACGCGGAGCATACCGATATGTACGCGGCGATCGACGCACTGACCGACAAGCTGGATAAACAACTCAAAAAGCATAAGGAAAAGACCCAAAGCCTCCTCCAGGGCGCGACCGGTCGTTAACACTCCCAACCCATGATCCGACTTGAAAGCATCCTGACCCCCGGCCGTTCCCTCGTGAACGTGCCGGGCGGCAGTAAAAAGAAAGCCCTCGAGCAAATTGCCAACCTTATCCACAAAGAAGTGCCGGATCTGGAGATGCAAGATGTCTTCGAGGCTCTGATTGCCCGTGAAAAACTCGGCTCAACCGGTTTTGGCAATGGCATCGCCATTCCCCACTGCCGCCTGAAGGGCTGCACCTCGCCCATCAGCGCCCTGATGCACCTTGATGCACCCATTGATTTCGACGCCATCGACGGTGCCCCGGTTGACCTGCTGTTCGTTCTGCTGGTCCCGCAAGCCGCTACCGATGCGCACCTGGAGTTACTGCGCCAGATCGCCAGCATGCTCGACCGCAAGGAAGTGCGCGAGAAACTGCGCAGTGCCCCGAGCAATGAAGCCTTGTATCAGGTTGTCCTGGACGAGCAAAACGGTCACTAATCATGCGCTTGATCATCGTCAGTGGCCGCTCCGGCTCAGGTAAAAGTACCGCACTCGATGTTCTCGAGGACAACGGCTACTACTGCATCGACAACCTGCCCGCCGGTCTGTTGCCGGAACTGGCCGAACGTGCGTTGATTCACACCGAGCTGGCACAACCGCTGGTTGCCGTATCCATCGATGCGCGTAACTTGCCGAGTCACTTGTCGCGGTTTCCCGAATTGCTGGAAGAAGTGCGCAGTCGGCATATCCAGTGTGATGTGCTTTATCTGGACGCCGACGAAGAAACCTTGCTCAAACGTTTCTCGGAAACCCGCCGTCGTCACCCGCTAAGCAATGCCAATCGCTCGCTGGCCGAAGCCATCGACGATGAGACCGCCCTGCTCGGGCCGATTGCCGACCTCGCCGATCTCAAAGTAAACACCACCAACCTGAACCTGTATCAGCTGCGGGATACCATCAAGCTGCGCCTGCTGAACCAGCCGGAACCCGGTACGGCGTTCCTGGTGGAGTCTTTCGGCTTCAAGCGTGGCATGCCGGTGGACGCTGATCTGGTGTTCGACGTGCGCTGCCTGCCGAACCCTTACTGGAAGCCAGAGTTGCGCGATCAATCCGGGCTCGACCAACCAGTTGCCGAGTACCTGGCGGCACAGCCGGACGTCGAAGAGATGTTCCAGGACATCTCCACCTACTTGCTCAAGTGGCTACCACGCTTCGCCGCCAGCAACCGCGCTTATGTCACCATTGCCATTGGTTGCACCGGCGGCCATCACCGCTCCGTCTACCTGACCGAACGTCTGGGCCAGGCCCTGCAAAAATCCCTGAAGAACGTCCAGGTTCGCCACCGCGACCTCAGCTAAAGGATTCACACCGCGATGCCTGCTCTGGAAATTGAAATCATCAACAAGCTGGGCCTGCATGCCCGCGCTTCTGCAAAATTCGTTGGCGTCGCCGGTGAGTTCAAGGATTGCACGATCAGAGTAGGACGCACGCCGGAATCCACGGTCGACGGAAAAAGCATCATGGCAATGATGATGCTCGCTGCAGGCAAGGGCACCAAAATCCACCTGAGCACCGAAGGTGAACAGGCTGATGAGGCGCTGCAGGCATTGGTTAATTTGATCAATGACTACTTCGGCGAAGGCGAATAACGCTCGCCCTGTAGCAACTGCCGAA